>CBFGLP010000698.1:0-6092 GCA_965649595.1 uncultured Myxococcales bacterium
TTCGGGTCGACGTCGCCGCCGTGGTAGTAAAAGAGGTTCTGCGGCGAGCCGCCGTCGGGGATCGGCAGGATGTACTCGAGGTCGATGCCGTGCCGCTTGCGCTTGCCGAGCCACACGGTGCTGGCGAGCCCGAGGTCGAGCGTGCCGCGGTTGTCGGTTACGTTCACGACCCCCTCGCCCAGGTCGGCGTGGACGACCGGCGCGTGGTTGGTCAGCAGCGAGTAGTTGACGGTCAGCTGGGTGCTCCAGCGCTCGAACCACAGCCGGCTGATCATGACCTGGAAGTTGCCGGTGTAGCGGTTGGCGGCGACCGTCGGCCGCTCGGTCAGCGCCTCGAAGCTCGCGTACATGCCGAACGAGAGCGGCTTGCCGGCCTCCTGGCGCACGGGCACGTACT
Source organism: uncultured Myxococcales bacterium (assembly GCA_965649595.1). Taxonomy (GTDB): domain Bacteria; phylum Myxococcota_A; class Polyangia; order Nannocystales; family Nannocystaceae; genus Plesiocystis. The sequence goes on from CBFGLP010000698.1 coordinate 398, forward strand.
TCATGCCCAGCTCCCAGCCGAGGTTGGAGTTGGTCCACCGACCGAGCACGTCGAGGCCATCGATGATGCCGTACTCGACGCCCATGCTCATGACCACACCGCCGGCGAGGCCGAGGTACTGGCGATCGCCAGGCTTGCCGACCCGACCGAAGCGGTGGTGGATCCGGTACGCGATCGTCTTCTTGCCGTTGGTGGTGGTCGTCTGCAGGTTGATCTGGTGCGTGCCGTAGAAGGGCTGCTTGCCCTTCTGCTTGGGCTTCGGCAGCTCGTTGTCACTGCCGCCCGCGCCGACGGTGATCGTGCCACCCGAGCTCGTGGACAGGGTGTGCGTGCCCGCCCCACCAGTGCCCGCGTCGTCGCTGGCTCCCGCTTTGAGGCCAGCGATCCAGTCGCGGACGATCACCAGCTTCTCGGGCGGCAGCGGATCCTCGCCGAGCGGCATCGTGTCGCCCTCGATGCCTTCGGCGCCGACCATCTTCATGTAGAGATAGCTGCCGTTGGGGTTACCCGGATCGACCAGCGGCTTACCCGTCGACGACGCCTTGCCGATCAGCGAGGTCAGCGGAGCCTCGAGGTTCAGCATGTCATCGCTGGCGTCGTGACACATCGTACAGTCGGCGAGCACCGCCTGAGCGTCGGCCTCGGTCGGTCCGGCTGCGGCGTCGGGCGGCGCGAACACGAAGGGGAGCAGGAGAGACGCGAGCATGAGTCGGGTGAGCTTACGCCACTCGCGGCGCGGAGAGTGTGCGGCGATCGGCGTGCGTGCTCGCTTTGCGAGCGCCCTGGGGTGACAACCCCACGGATTCGCCACTAGCATTCAGTCATGCAGCGCAGCCCCGTCGTGCTCCCGACCCTGCTCGCCCTCGCCCTGACGCTCGCGTCGGGCTGCAAGGGCGGCGACGAGAACGAGAAGGCCGGAGCGGACAAGGCCGCAGACTCCAAGGAGACCGCAGAGAAGACCGGCGAGACGGCTGGCGAGAAGACCGACACCGGCAGTGCGGCTGGCGGGACCGGGACCACGACCGGGACCACGCCCGAGGTCGGAGCCCCAACCACCGCAGCAGGTACCGGCGCCGACACGGCCGCGCCTGGGGACACGGCCGGTGCCGCCGACACGGCCGCCCCCGTCGAAGATCCGATCCCTGGTCTGATGGCCACGATCGCCGACACCAAGGCCGACGACGCGGCCGCGCTCGCGGCCCTCGATCAGGCCAAGACCGCCGGCGCAGCCAAGCTCGACCTCGCCAAGGCAGCGAACGCGCGCGGCGAGGCGCTGGCCAACGACGGCGAGGCCGAGCGAGCCGAGCCCTTCTTCGTGTGGGCCAAGGACAACCACACGACCTACGCCGAGCCGGTGTTCAACCTCGCCAAGCAAGCCGCGCTGACCGGCGACGTCGAGCTGACCAAGGAGTACCTGCTCGAGGTCTCGAAGCGTGGCAACAAGAAGCTGCTCAAGAAGGTCGGCGTCGATCCGATCTTCACGATCGTGCAGGACGACCCCGAGATCCGTAAGCTCTACGAGCAGTGACCAGCCTGTCCGCCACCGAGGAGCGCGTCGCCGTCCTGTTCGTCTGCTACGCGAACATCTGCCGCTCGCCGCTGGCCGAGGGCACCTTCCGCGAGCTGGCCCGTCGCCGCGGCGTGGTCGAGCGGCTGCGGATCGACAGCGCCGGGACCTCGGCGATGGATGGGGCTCCTCCGCACTCGCTCTCGCAGGCGATCGCCGAGCACAACGGGTTCTCGCTCGCGGGCGAGTCGCGCCAGCTGCTGCGCGAGGATCTCTCGCGCTTCGATCACGTCGTCGTGATGGATCGCCAGAACCTGCGCACGATCGAGCGTCTGACCGGCTCTGCGTTTGGGCCCCAGGCGGGCTTTCGGGCCCGGGTTCGGCTCCTCCGCGAGATCGCTGATCCTCGGGCCACCGGCACGGACCTCGACGTCCCCGATCCGATCGGGGCCGGCCCCGAGCGCTACGCCACGGTCTTCTCGATGATCGAGCGTGGCTGTAGCGCGCTGCTCGACGAGCTGTTTCCACGCTGATGCGATGGGTCGGCGCCCCGGCGTCCTCCGAGGTCACGCCGCAGCCGCCAAGCTGATAAATTGCCGCTCGTGACAGGGTCGTCCGCCCAGCTGAACGAGATCACCGACGAGCGCATCCCGGGCTTCGAGTTCGTCCGGAAGATCGGCGCGGGTGGTATGGGCACGGTCTACGAGGCTCGCCAGCTCTCGCTCGATCGCAGGGTCGCGATCAAGGTCTTGTCGAGCGACGACCTGGCCGATCCCTCGGCGGTCGAGCGCTTCCGTCGCGAGGCCAAGGCCGCCGCCGAGATCGACCACGACAACGTCGTGCGGATCTTCGACTACGGCACGACCGAGGGCGGCACGCCCTACTGCATCATGGAGCTGCTCGTCGGCCGCAACCTCGCGCAGGTGCTCAAAGACGACGGCCCCCTGCCCTGGCCGCGCATGCGCAACTTGGTCTTGCAGATGGCCGACGCGCTCGAGGCCGCCCACCGCCGCGGCGTGATCCACCGCGACATGAAGCCGGCCAACTGCATCGTGTGGTCGCTGCCCGACGGACGTGAGCGGCTCAAGGTGCTCGACTTCGGCATCGCCAAGTTCGAGGACGCGTCGCGCTCGGCCGCCAAGCCGCTGACGATGCCCGGAACGGTGGTCGGCTCGGCGACCTACATGTCGCCCGAGCAGTTCGTCGAGGGCAAAGCCGACGCACGCAGCGACATCTATGCGCTCGGGATCATGATCCATGAGCTGCTCGCCGGCGAGCCGCCCTTCACCGGCAAGAACCCGCTCGAGGTCGGAGCCAAGCACGTCCGCAGCCAGGCCCCGCGCTTGAGCAAGCTGCGACCCGAGCTGTCCGAGGGCGTCTCGGAGTTCGTGCTGCGCTGCATCGCCAAGAAGGTCGAGGATCGCTTCGCCGACATGGCCGAGCTGCGCGCCGCCTTGCTCGTGCTCCCGGGCGATCACGACTCGCTGCAGCTCGACTCGGGCGCCCGCCCGCTGCTGAGCTCGCCGCTCGCGGCTCCGCTGGCGAGCTCCGCGGCGAGCAGGCCCGCGGCGAGCGAGGTCGAGGTCCCGCCGACCGAGGTGCTCGATACGCTCGAGCCCGGCGCGATCGAGGACGCTGGCAGCCAGACCGAGACCCTCGCCCCGCCGACCGGCTTCATCACTGGCTTCGCCGACGTCGATCCGACGCTCGACGATCTCGAGCGCAGCCGAGCGGATCGCCCGACGCTCGAAGAGAGCGACGAGGAAGCCCCGCGCCGACGCGCCCGCCGAACCAACTTCGAGGCCCCGCTCGAGGCCGAGAGCGACGGCCGCGGCTGGCTGGTGATCGCCGCGGTCGTAGCGGTAGCTGCGGTCGCGGCCGCGATCTTGCTCCTCGGGTAGCGAGCCGCGGACCAAGTGCTCCGAGTCAGGCTCGGAGCACCCGAGCGGTCCTCAGTTCGCCTCGGCGCCGGCGACAGCTTTCAGCGGCGCCGACTTGCTCGCGAATTCCGCGAGCGCCTCGGGGTGCAGCTCGAGCTCCGCTAGCCCGCCGGGGATCAGCAAGCTCGCGGCTGGTGTCCCCTCGGGGATCACCGTGCCGTCGTGCCGCTTGATCGCCGGGATCGGGTTGGCCGCCTCGTGCTGGGCAAGCTCGCGCTCGAGCTCGACCTGCAATTCCTCGGGCACCTTCTCCTTGGTCCACGAGAGCCGCCCGCGGCACTTGGGGAAGCGCGAGCATCCCAGCCACGGACCCCGCTTGCCTCGCCGCAGGTTGAGCGGGGAGTTGCAGACCGGGCACTGGATCCCGCGATCGATTGGGATCACCAGCGGCGGCACGGCCGGGTATTTGATCGCGCCGCGCTTGTCGAGATTGAGCACGAAGCTGCTGGCCGGATAGTTGATCGACGCGAGGAAGGGCCCGAAGCGACCGTTGCGGAGCTCCATGCTCGAGCCGTCCTCGGGGTTGACCACGTCGACCAGCTCGGGCAGCAGCGGCCGCCCGCGGCGGTCGATCGGCGCCGCGTAGTCGCACTCGGGGTAGGCCGTGCACGACAAGAAGCGGCCGTTCTTGCCGAACCGATAGCAGGTCCGCGCGCCGCACTTGGGGCACTTGTAGAGGGCCGGCTGGATCTCGGCCTTGGCGTGCGACATCTCGCCGTGGGCCTGCTCGAGCGCGCTCGAGAACTCCTCGTAGAAGCGCCGGAGCATCTCGACCCAGTCGACCTCGTTGTCCTCGACCTCGTCGAGCGCCCGCTCCATCTGGCGCGTGTAGCCGACGTCCATCAGGCTCGGGAACGCCTCGATCAGCTTGTCAGTCACGACCTCGCCGAGGTCGGTGGCGTAGAAGCGACGCTCGCGTTGCTCGACGTAGTTGCGATCCTGAATGACCTGGATGATCGACGCGTAGGTCGAGGGCCGACCGATGCCCTCGGACTCGAGCGCCTTGACCAGCGATGCCTCGGTGTAGCGCGGCGGCGGGCTCGAGAACTTCTGCTGCGGATCGATCGAGAACGGCGAGTAGCGGTCACCCTGCTTGAGGCTCGGCAGCGTCTGCTCGTCGCTCGCCGTCGGCACGCCGGTCGCCCGGTAGAAGCCGTCGAACGCGAGCACGCGACCGGTCGCCCGCACGCGCGCGCCGGTCTGCCTGTCGACGCGCTCGAGCGTGACGGCGGTCGAGTCCCAGCGGGCCGGGTTCATCTGGCAAGCAACGAAGCGCGACCAGATCAGCTTGTAGAGCTTGTAGTGCTCCTCGGCGCGCGGTCCGGTCAGCAGGTGGCGAATCGACTCGGGATCGCGGGTCACGTCGGTCGGCCGGATCGCTTCGTGGGCCTCCTGCGCGTCCTTGTTGCTCGACGAGTAGTACTTGGGCGCGTCCGGTAGGTAGCGCGCGCCGTAGGCCGAGCCGATGTAGCTACGCGCCGACTCGATCGCCTCGGGCGAGAGGTTGACCGAGTCGGTACGCATGTAGGTGATCAGCGCGACTTGGCCCTCGTTGCCGAGCGGAACGCCCTCGTAGAGGTCTTGCGCGAGCCGCATCGTTCGCTGGGTCGAGAACCCGAGCTGGTTGGCGCCGGCCATCTGTAGCGTCGAGGTGATGAAGGGCGCCGGCGGCTTGGTCGTGCTCTCGCGCGTCTCGATCTGCGCGACCGCGTAACGAGCCGCGGGATCGAGCTCGCCATACACCCGCCGAACCCAGCGAGCAGGGCCCTTGCCTTCGGGATCCTCGCGCGACTCGACGCGGACGTCGGTCATGCCGACCGCCTCGGCGATCCGCTGGATCTCGGCCGAGAGATCGCGAGGTTGGTTGGCCGGGCAGCCGAGCTTGAACTTGTCCCCACCGACCTCGACGAGCTCGGCCAGCAGGGCGCCGTGATCGGCCATCCACTCGTTCTGCCGGCTCTTGGTGGGGCCCTTGTTCTTCGCGTCGGTCGCCGCCAAGAACGCCTGCCACAGCGGCGCGAGCTTGGTCGCCGCGTCCTCGACGGTGCTCAGGCGGACGTCGACCTTCCAGGTCTCGTCGGGCACGTGGGCCTCGATCTCGCGCTCGCGCTCGACGATCAGCCGGACCGCGACCGACTGCACGCGCCCGGCCGAGAGCCCGCGCGCGACCTTCTTCCACAGCAGCGGCGACGCCTGATAGCCGACGATGCGATCCAGAATTCGGCGGGCCTGCTGCGCGTTGGCCTTG
>CBFGLP010000699.1:0-1572 GCA_965649595.1 uncultured Myxococcales bacterium
TGAACCTTCGCTACATCGCCAAGAGCTTGCTGCACGTGCCGGAGCCGAGCTCCGAGCAGGATCGTGCGTACTGGCAGCGCTGGCGGGCGTGGATGGCTGCGCTGCCCCGCGAGCGCGAGGGCTTTGTCGGCCCGCCCGGGCCGAAGGGCTGCGACACGACGTTGGCGGCGATCGGTGATCTGATGTGGCTGCGCGAGGGCTACTCCGAGTTCCTCTCGCCCGGCGTCAGCGCGGCGCTTCGGCGGGCGCGCGGGCTGATCGCCAACCTCGAGACGCCGATCGATCCGCAGGCGCCTGTGCGTCGCTGGGTCTACGAGACGCTGCATTACAACGCGCCAGCAACATACCTCGACCCGCTCGTGGCGCTCGGGCTCGACGCGGTCGCGCTCTCGCTGTGCAACAACCATGCGCTCGATCAGGGCCACGCCGGGCTCGCGCGCACGCGGGAGGCCATCGAGCAGCGTGGCTGTGCGTGCTTGGGTGGGACAGGCGAGCGATCGGAGGCGGTCGGGGTGATCGAGGTTGGCGGTGTGCGGATCGCTGCATTCGCGACGACCTTCGGGATCAACCATGGCCAAGCGAACGCGCCCGCTGGCGTGCCGTTGATCAGCTTCGGCGACCCGTATCGGGCGACCGATTGGAGCGTCATCGACGAGCTCGTCGCGCTCGCGCGCTCGCATGCTCCCGACTTGATCGCCGCGGTCCCGCACTGGGGCTTCGAGTACGAGTATTGGCCCGACGCGCCGATGCGAGCCGCCGCCGCGCAGTTGGTCGAGCGCGGCGTCGATCTGGTGCTCGGATCGTCGCCGCACGTGCTGCAACCAGTCGACGTGCTCTCGGTCGATGGATGGGATCCGAGCGCGCCGACCCAGGTTCGCCGCGGCGGGCCCCCGCGCGCCGCCGTGGTCGCATACAGCCTCGGCAACTTTGCGACCGTGATGCCGACGCTCGCCTGTCAGATCGGCGGAGTGCTCGAGCTCGGGCTTCGTCGGGAGGCCCATGGTGGAGTCTCGGTGCTGCCGCTCCACTTCGAGCCGACCATGTCGGTGCGCGGCGAAGCGCACCCACTGGCCCGTCGCACTTGCACGCTCGCTGAGCTGGGCCGCTCGAGCAGCCCGCACGCGCTTCGAGCCTTGCCCGAATTCCGAGAACACCCATGAACGACACGAGCGTGACCCGCGAGCTCGATGCGATCCCGGCCGCGATGGCCGACGCGGTCGCCGAATTGCTGCCGAGCGTGAGCGAGGCTGGCTACCTGCGCTTCCTCGACACGATGTTCCACTACACCCGCGACAGCGGCCCGCGCTTGGTCGAGGCGGCTGCGAGCGCTAGCGATCCAGAGCTCGCTCGGTTTTATGCCCAGCTCGCGCGGGAAGAAAAGCAGCACTTCCGGCTGGCCGAGGCCGACCTGGCTAGCTTCGGTCGGACGCCGAGCGCCGAGCCACCGAGCGAGGTTCGCGACTTTCAAGCGTTCTGGGCCACGCCCGTGGACGAGCGCGAGGTCGTGCTGCTCGGGGCGCTGTTCGTGCTCGAAGGCGTCGCTACGTGCTTGGGTGATCGCGTGCGCCCGGC
>CBFGLP010000700.1:0-2183 GCA_965649595.1 uncultured Myxococcales bacterium
CCATGTTCTCGGTCACGTAGACCGGGATGAACTTGTTGCCGTTGTGCACGAGCACGTTGGCCCCGACGAAGTCGGGCAGGATGACCGAGCGCCGAGACCAGGTCTTGACCGGCTTGCGCCCGCCCTCCTCGACCGCCTTGCTGACTTTCTTGTAGAGGCTCTCGTCGACGAAGGGCCCCTTCTTGATGGAACGCGGCATTACTTCTTCCTCCGCGAGACGATGTAGACGTCGGTCCGCTTGTTGTGGCGGGTGCGGTATCCCTTGGTCGGCTTGCCCCAAGGAGTGACCGGGTGACGACCGCCGGAGGTCCGACCCTCGCCACCACCCATCGGGTGATCGACGGGGTTCATGACCACGCCGCGGTTGTGGGGGCGGCGGCCCAGCCAGCGGGTCCGGCCAGCCTTACCGATGTGAATGTTGGCCTGCTCGGCGTTGCTGAGCGAGCCGATGGTCGCGCGGCACTTGACGTGGACGCGGCGAACCTCACCCGAGGGCAGACGAACCTGCGTCCACGAACCCTCGCGGGCCATCAGTCGGGCGCCGACGCCAGCCGAGCGGACCAGCTGCGCGCCGCGGCCGATCTTGATCTCGAGGTTGTGGATGACCGTACCGACCGGGATCGCCGAGAGCGGCAGGCTGTTGCCGGGCTTGATGTCGGCCTTGGCCGAGCTGATCACCACCTGACCGACCTCGAGCCCCGCGGGCGCGAGGATGTAGCGCTTGTCGCCGTCGAGGTAGTGGATCAGCGCGATGTAGGCGCTGCGGTTGGGATCGTACTCGATCGACGCGACGGTCCCGGGCACGCCGTACTTGTCACGCCGGAAGTCGATCTGCCGATAGAGCCGCTTGTGGCCACCACCACGGAAGCGCGAGGTGATGCGCCCGTAGTTGTTGCGGCCCTGCTTGCGGTGGTTCTTCTCGACCAGCGGCTTGAAGGGCCGCTTGGCGGTCACCTCGGCCTTGTCCGCGGTCGTCATCCCGCGGCGACCCGGCGAGGTCGGATTGTACTTCTTGATACCCATCGCTCAGTCCTCGCGCTCAGTCTTCGCCGTAGAGGTTGATCGAGTCGCCGGGATGAAGGGTCACGATCGCCTTCTTCCACTGGCGGGTCTTGCCGAAGAAGCGGCCGACCCGACGCAGCTCGGCGCGCATGACCATGGTCCGGACCTTGTCGACGCGGACGCCGAAGACCATCTCGACGGCCTTGCGGATCTCGATCTTGTTGGCCCGGCGGTGCACCTCGAAGGTGTACTGGTTGTTGGCCGACTCGAGGTCCGCGCTCTTCTCGGTGAGCACCGGACGGATGATGATTTCCTGCGCGTTCATGCGGCACCTCCCTCGGACCCGGTCGACTGACCGAGCAACCGAGCTTCGACCTTGCGCAGCGAAGCCTCGGAGATCAGCAGCTTGGGGTAGCGGAGCACGTCGTAGACGTTGAGCCCCTCGGGCGCGAGGTGCTGCGCGTCGGGCAGGTTGCGCGAGCTCCGGCGCAGCGACTCGTTACCCTCGGCGTCGACCAGCAGCGCCTTGATCGCGTCGAGCTTGCGCAGCGAGGCGAACAGGTTGCGGGTCTTGGACTCGGGGATCGAGAAGTCGCGGACGACCAGCAGGTTGCCCTGCGAGGCGCGAAGGCTCAGGGCCGAGCGCAGCGCGCTGGCACGGACCTTCTTGTTGACCGCGAACTCGTAGCTGCGTGGGCGCGGACCGTGGACCTGGCCACCACCGCGGAAGATGTTCGGGCGCCGCGAGCCGTGGCGAGCGTTACCCGTACCCTTCTGGCGGTACATCTTGGCCTTGGTCGCGTTGATCTCCCAACGCTCCTTGGTCTTGGCGGTACCGGCCCGCCGCTTGGCACGCTGCCAGCGGACGACCTCCCACAAAAGGTGCTCGCGCACCTCGGTGGCGAACACTTCGTCGGCGACCTCGATCTCGCCGACGCCTTCGCCTTGTAGGTCGATGACGTTGAGCTTGGCCATGGCTTTCCTCAGGTCTTGATCTCGACGTCGACACCGGCCGAGAGGTCGAGCTTCATCAGTGCGTCGAGGGTCTGCTGGTTGGGCTCGATGATGTCGAGCAGGCGCTTGTGCGTTCGGATCTCGAACTGCTCGCGCGACTTTTTATCGATGTGCGGGCTACGCAACACCGTGTACTTCTCAATTCGCGTTGGAAGCGGAATCGGACC
>CBFGLP010000701.1:0-7077 GCA_965649595.1 uncultured Myxococcales bacterium
CGAGCTGATGCAGCAGCGCGGGCTCTATCATGAATTGGTGGAGGCGCAGGCATGACTGGTCGGACGCTCGCGCTAGTTGGCGCCGTGACGATCGCCTGCAGCGTACGCGCGGCCCCTGCCCCTGACGGCTCGCCGAGCTCCGAGCGTGCGTCGGGCGATCGCGTGGGTCTGGAAGCACCCGCCGAGCCCGAGCTCGCCACGAGCACACCCGCCTGGATCGGTGTGGTGGTGGCCTACGAGGCCGTCGACCTCGCGACTACCCTCGAGGGCACGCTCGGAGCCATCGATGCGGAGCTGGGGGATTGGGTCGAGCCGCGCACGCTGCTCGTCAGCGTCGAGGCTCCGATCATCGAGGCCGAGCTCGAGGGCGCGCGGGCGGCTCTGCGCTCGGCCGAGGCCGAGCTGGCCGAGCGCGAGCTGCTGATCGTCGAGGCCCGGCGAGCTCAGATGCGCGAGCGTGCGCTCAGCCACGCTGGGGCGAGCGCAGACGAGCAGCGCGAGCAAGCCGAGCTGAGCGTCGAGAAGGCGGTCATCGCAGCGCGTCGTGCTGCGGCGTTGGTCGATGAGCGGCGAGCCGAGGTCGTGCGTCTGCGAGCGCGGCTCGAAGGTGGGCAGCTGCACGCGCCCTTCCGAGGTCGTATCGTCCGCTGGTATCGCAGCGCTGGCGAGATCGTGCAGGCGGGCGAGCGGGTGGTTCGGATCGCCGCTGTCGATCATCTGTGGGTTCGCTTTGCCGTCCCGGTCGCGGAGCTCGAGCGCGTGTTCGAAGGGCAGCGGCTCGAGGTCAGGCTGGGGCCCGAGGGCGAGCCGCTCTACGCGAGCGTTCGGCACATCGCGCCCGAGCTGGAGCTCGCGTCGCAGATGATGCTGGTCGAGGCCGAGCTGGACCGCTCCAGCGGCGAAGGCACGCGCGCCGAAGCGGGCCAGGCTTGCTACGTGAACCCCAAGCTCACCACCGAGGTCTCGAAGTGATCCCGCGCCCGAGCTCGCTCGTCCTGCTGTTCGGCTTGGCCTGCGCTCCCGCGCCGAGGCCGTCGGACGCCACGCTACCCGAGCGTGGCGAGGCTACGAGCCGCTCCACGCGGTCCGAGTCGATCGACTGCGGACCCGCGATCACCGGAGCCGAGGCGCTGCTGCAGGGAGGTCGCTTGGTCATGCTCGGCGAGATACACGGGAGCAACGAGGCCCCGGCGTTCGTCGGGCGGCTCGCCTGCCATGCGGCTCGCATGGGGCTCGAGGTCCAGCTCGGGCTCGAGCTCCCCCGCAGTGAAGCGCCCGCGCTGGCGGTCTACCTCGACAGCGAGGGGAGCCCCGAGGATCGGGCGCTGTTGCTCGCGGGTGCCCATTGGCAGCGCCACGACCAGGACGGCCGCAGCAGCGAGGCCATGCTGGCCCTGATCGAGCGGATCCGCGAGCTCGAGGCCGCTGGTCTCGCGCTCGAGCTGTTCGCCTTCGATGCCGATAGTTGGTCCGATTGGAACGATCGGGACGCCGCGATGGCCGAGGCGATCATTGCCCGAGCCAAGGCCCACCCGCGTGCGCTGGTGCTGACCCTCTCGGGCAACGTGCATGTCCGCGCGACTCCAGGTCAACCTTGGGATCCCGACGCGGTGCCAATGGGCGTGCACGTGCGCGCTGCTCGACCCGACGCGCTCGCGCTCGAGCTTCGCCACGATGGCGGGGTGGTGTGGGCCTGCCGAGCTGGCGAGCAGGGCCAGGTCTGCGGACCCATGCGCGTGCAGGGTCAGGAGCGAAGCGGTGCCCTGGAGATCGAGCTCTCGCACGAGCGCGGCGAATTTTGCCTCGACGGTGCTTACTGGCTGCGCACGCTCAGCCCAGCACCGCCAGCCGCCGAGCTGGCCCCCGATTCAATGCACTAATGCACCGATTGAAATGGCGAACCCTCGGTGAGTGCATCCCTGCTGCCCGATACGTTCAGATACGTATTGGCTATTTGGGTGGCCATGCAGGTTCCTCCAGACAGATTGCTGGCGCCAATTCAGCCTGTCAGGGCTGACGAAGACAATTCTCACGAGTCTTTCGCGTCTCGTCGTGATCAAGTTGACGACTCGCGGACATTATACCGTCGAGCTTCACCGCCGGGATTCGTCGGAAGCGACATGTCATCATGCGAGTACTGATCCCCACGATGATCAAGGATACCCACGCGCGAGTCATCCAGCGTGGATTGGCCCGCCGTGGGCACGAGGCGGTGCTCTGGTACGGCGCCGACCTGCCTGATCGGCAGACTGTTTCACTGACGATCGATTCCGCCGGTGAGCCGGGTCTCGAGCTCCACGGCGCGGCGATCGAAACCCACGGGCCCTTCGACGTGGTCTGGCTGCGACGGCCGGCCGCGGCGGTGCTGCCCGAGACCATGCACCCAGGGGATCGTCGCTTTGCGACGCGCGAGTGGGCTCGGCTCGACGACGGTATCTGGCGGACCATCGCCCCCAATGCGTTTTGGGTAAATCCCCATGAGGCGGCCCAGCGGTCCAAGAGCAAGCCGCTACAATTGCGCGAAGCCGCTCGGGTTGGCCTGCCGATCCCGCCAACTCTATTCAGTAATGATCCCGAGCGCATTCGCGGCTTCATTCGCAGTAATCCGGGCGGGACCATCTATAAGCCTTTCATGACGGCACAGTGGCGCAACGACGATGGTGACACCGCGTTCTTGTTCACGGCGACGGTCGACGAGGACGACCTGCCCGACGACGAATACCTGCGCCTCTCACCGGGCATTTTTCAGCCGCGCATCGAAAAATCGCACGAATTGCGGGTGACATTCATTGGCCAGCACACCTTCGTGGCGAGGCTCGACTCGCAGTCCGTCGAGGCCGCGCAGGTCGATTGGCGAGCGGGGACTCGGACGATCGCTACCACCCGCGGGGAGCTGCCGCCGGCCGTCGAGGGCCGCTGCCGGGCGCTGCTCGACCGGCTCGGGCTGGTGTTCGCGTGCGTCGACCTCATCGTCACGCCCGCGGGCGAGCACGTGTTCATCGAGGTCAATCAAATGGGCCAATTCCTATGGCTCGAGGAGATCGAGCCCTCGCTGACCCTGGTCGATGCATTCTGCGAGATGCTGATTCAGGGCCGGCCCGACTTCACCTGGGATCCCGCGGCGGTCAGCCTGCGCTTGGCTGAACTGCAAGACTACGAGGACTCCGTCGCGGTCGATGCCTTGCACGTGAGCAACCCCTTCGATCATCTCCTGAGCGACGCCTGGGAGCCAGGCCTCGCGCAGGCCAGCTGATCGCGTCAATCGCAGCCCCTGGTGGAATCCAGCATGACCCAGATTACGTCCCGTAGCTCGGGCCACGCTGGGGTCCACCAGGGGTGGCATAGAGTCTGCCGGGGTGTCCCCTCGGCAATGCACAAAGGAACGTGACCATGAAGAAGAACAGCAAGAACGACAGCAAGCGTATCCTCGGCCGTCAGGTGGCGAAGGAGCTCTCCAAGAAGGAGCTCACCGTGATCGTCGGCGCCGCGGGGTCGAACACCACCTGCAGCGCCGGTTGTCCGGACGACTGCGGCTGAGCGATTGAGGGGGAGAGGAGCGCACGAGGATTCCTGCGCTCCTCTCCCGCTCTGTTCGTGGGGCGATGCGACGAGCGGGCGGACGATGAACTCGAGCGCGAGCGAGGACGAGCTGGCGTGGCATCGGGCGATGCTGGCCCTGCTCCGGCGGATAACCGCGGCCCAAGACGTCGCCGCGGTTACGCGAGTCGTCGAAGAATTCTTGCTCGATCACCTAGGCGATCGGGCGTGCCTGTTGATCCACGATAGCGAAGGCGGGTTCTTGTGGTCGGCCCTCGATGACGAGCGCGAGATCGCGGCAGGGGAGGGGCTGATCGGTCATGCGCTCGCGTCGGGCGAGGCGCTGGCGGTCGGGCGGGTCGATCGTGATCGCCGCTTTCGCATGAGCGACGATCCGGAGGGCGAGCGCAGCGGCAGCTTGCTGGTCCAACCAATTGCACCGAGCGCTGGAGGGGAGGTGCAGGCGATGTTGGTCGTGGCCCGCGATCGTGCACGAGCGAGCTTCTTCGAGCACGAGCGCTGCCAGCTGGCCGAGCTGGCCCAGCACCTCGCTCCGCTCGTCGCCGCGCTGGCGCTTCGCGTCGAGCTCGAGCAGGCGATCGAGGAGTCCCCGAGCGAGGACACGCAGCCGGGAGTTTATCGACGCGAGGCGCTCGAGGCTCACGCCGCGACCGCGTATGGCGAGGTCGCCCGGCTCGACTCGCGCGCGCTGGTCTGGTCGACCCGCGCGCTCGTGGTCTTGGTCGCGCTCGCGCTCGCCTACATCAGCCTCGTCGACGTCGGACAGTACGCGTCCGGGCCCGCGCTGGTGCGGCTGGGCGGTCGCAGCGAGGTGACCGCGCGGGCGAGCGGGAGCGTGGTCGCGGTGCTGGTCGAGCCCGGTGATTGGGTCGTGGCCGAGCAGCCGCTGGTCCGCTTTCACGACGTCGAAGACGCGGCCGAGCTGCGGCGGCTCGAGCAGGAGTTCGAGCTGCAGCTGCGCAATCTCTTGCGGGATCCCAGCGACGAGGTGGCTCAGCAGGAGGTCGCGACCTTGCGCGCCCAGAAGCAGCGCGCGATGGCCCATGGGCAAGAGCACATCGTCCGCGCGCCGGTGTCCGGTCGGGTCCGGGACGTGCGCGTGCGACCCGGTCAGGCGCTCGACTCCGGGGACGTGCTGCTCTCGCTCGATGGTGAGGAGTCGGCTCCGAAGGTGATCGCGCTCTTGCCTGGCGAGGACCGGCCGCGGATCCAGCCGGGCATGCCCTTGAGCTTCGAGATCGATGGTTACCCCGACGCCGCGGCCACGCTGATCGTCGAGCAGGTCCATGACGACGTGGTCGGTCCGGCCGAGGCGCTGCGGCTGCTCGGGCCGGCCGTCGCCGACGGGCTCGAGCTCGACGGCCCGGTGATCCTCGTGCACGCCCGGCTGCCGAGCGAGCGCTTCGAGTCCAAGCGCACCCGCTACCGCTGGCACGATGGCATGCGTGGCGAGGCCGAGGTCCGCGTGCGCTCGACGACGATCCTGGAGGCCTTGGTGCCCGCGCTGGAGGAGCTGTGAGCATGACCTTCGCCGCCGGTCGTCGTGTGCCCTTCGTCCAGCAGCTGCAGGACGCCGACTGCTCGGCCGCCTGTCTGGCGATGGTGCTCGGCTACCTCGGGCGCCCGGTGCCCCTGGGCGTCGTGCAGGAGGCGCTCGGGATCGATCGCAAGGGCGCCGACGCGGCGTCGCTGCTCGACGTGGCCCAGGCGTTTGGCCTGCGCGGCCGCGGGCTGAGCCTCGACATCGAGGATCTCGAGCAGCTGCCCCGCGGGGCGATCCTGCACTGGGGCTTCAAGCACTTCGTGGTGTTCGATCGCGTCGCGCGGGCGGGCATCGAGATCCTCGATCCGGCCAGCGGTCGTCGCTGCGTCTCGCTGGCTCGCTTTCGTCGCTCGTTCACCGGGGTCGCGCTGGTGTTCGAAGTGACCGCCGACTTCACGCTGCCAGCGACGCAGCCGAGCCGCTACTGGGGGCACCTGCGGGGGCTGCTCATGCAGCCTGGGCCGCTCGCGCGGATCGTCGCGACCTCGCTGCTCATGCGGCTGTTCGCGCTCTCGCTGCCGCTGCTGACCGGCTTCGTGGTCGATCGCGTGGTCCCGCGCAGCGATCGCGAGCTGCTGCTCGCGGTCGGAGGCGGGCTGCTGATCATGGTCGCGTTTCAGCTCGTCTCGGCGCTGCTGCGCGGGCACCTGCTCTTGCACCTGCGTGGCCGCCTCGACCTCGACATGAGCCTGGGCTTCCTCGGCCACCTGACCTCGCTGCCCTACGCGTTCTTTCAGCGCCGCTCGGCTGGCGATCTGATGATGCGGGTCAACAGCCACGCGACGATCCGCGAGCTCGGGACGACCAGCACGCTCGCGGCCTTGCTCGACGGCCCCTTCGTGGTCGTGTACCTGGCGATCATCTTGGTCGCCAGCCACTGGCTCGGGTTGCTGGTGCTGGCGCTCGGGGCCGTTCAGCTCGTGATCTTTTGGCTCAGCCGCAACGCCTACCGCGAGCTGTCTGCCCAGGAGCTCGAGAGCCGCGCGCGGGCGCAGGGCTTCTTGGTCCAGATGATCAGCGGGATCGAGACGCTCAAGGCCCAGGGCGCGGAGCGGGCGGCGGTCGAGCGCTGGTCCAACCTGTTCGTCGACGAGGTCAACATCTCGCTCGCGCGCGGGCGCCTGAGCGTGCTCGTCGACGCGCTGCGTGGGGCGTTTCGAACGCTCGCGCCGCTGCTCGTGCTCGGGGTCGGGGCGGTCTTGGTAATCGACGGTGAGCTGGGCCTCGGCGCGATGCTGGCCCTCGCGGCGCTGGCGAGCGGCTTCCTCGGACCGCTCGACTCGCTGGTCGAGAGCGCCTTGCAGCTGCAGGTGCTGCGCAGCTATGTCGCGCGGATCGATGACGTGCTGCGAGCTGAGCCCGAGCGCCGCCGCGAGGCGCCCGGTCGCACGCCGCGGCTGCGTGGGGCGATCCGGTTGAGCGGCGTCGGGTTCGGCTACGGTCGCTCGGGTCCGACGGTCCTGCAGGACATCGACGTCGACATCCCAGCTGGCACGAGCGTGGCGATCGTCGGTCGCTCGGGCTCGGGCAAGTCGACGCTGGCCAAGCTGCTGCTCGGGCTCTACCCGCCGCACGTCGGCAGCATCCGCTACGACGGCCACGAGCTGGGTGATCTCGACGCGGGCGCGCTCCGGCGCCAGCTCGGGATCGTGATGCAGAAGGCCCACCTCTTTGCTGGATCGATCCGCGACAACATCTCGCTAGGGAACCCGCGGGCCGACGCGGCCGCGGTCAGTGAGGCGGCCCGGCTCGCGTGCATCCACGACACGATCCAGCGCATGCCGATGGGCTACGAGACGCTCGTCGGTGAGGACGGAGACACCTTCTCGGGCGGCGAGCGGCAGCGAATCGCCCTCGCCCGCGCGCTCGTCGGTCGGCCGGCGATCCTGCTGCTCGACGAGGCCACCAGCGCGCTCGACACCAAGGTCGAGCGGCAGATCATGGACAACCTCGCGGGGCTGGCTTGTACGCGCATC
>CBFGLP010000702.1:0-5291 GCA_965649595.1 uncultured Myxococcales bacterium
AAGTCCGGGTAGCTGCGCAGCCCCAAGGCCACGTCGCGGACCAGGAACTCGCGCCCGGCGATCTCGGCTCGCGCGAGCACGTCGCGACCGTCGACGCGGACGTAGCCGTGCTCGCCGAGCAGGTTGATCAGGATCGGCTCGAGCGAGTCGTCGAGCGCGAGGATCCGGTCTTGGTCGAGACCGTCGAGATCCGCGGGCACGTTGGGGACCACGCCGTAGACGAGACCGAAGGTCGCGTCGCTGAGCAGCGCCAGCTCGCGCAGGCTCATCCCGCGCTGCTGCTCGTCTCGAGCGCGTCGCAGGATCTCGGGGGCCTGCCCGGACACCGTGGCCAAGAGCGGCAGCGCGAGCGGATCGAAGCTGGTCTGCGAGCGCAGCAGCGAGAAGCTCAAGCCCGCGCTCGCGCGGCCGGGCCGAAGCCCCCGCAGCCGGGTGAGCAGCTCGCGGGCGAGCACTTGCAGGGCCAAGCGGGCTGCGGGCGAGCCGGCCTCGATCTCACCGACGCCCAAGCCGGCGAGCGCTCGCTGGTCCTGCTCGAGCAACACGGGCGCAGCGAGCTCGACAAACACGTCGCCGATCCTCGCGATTGCGTCGAGATCGACGTCGGATCCGAAGGGCCTATCAGCTTCGCTGAGCTCTCGCAGCGCGGTCGGCGAGGCGGCCGGAAGCTCGATCTCCAGCACCCGACCCGCATAGGCCGAAGGACGCAGCTGCTCGTGGATCACTCGCCCGGTACTGAGCAGGCGGATCAACAGACCTCCGCGCGCGGGTCCGGGATCGGTGGGCGCGAGCAGCTCGGCGGTGATCGAGCCGGTCTCACCGATCGCCCGGGCGAGCGCCTGGCAGACCTGCTTGCGCCGCTCGAGCGCCGCCTCGTGGGCCTCGACCTCTTTGGGTGGCAGCGTGACCCCCTCGGGCGGATCGGCGGGCCGCGGCAGCACGCGATCGAGCACTCGCTCGGCCAGCGCGGTGCCGGTCGTCGACTCGAGCGAGCGAGGCGGCAGCAGCCAGGGCCCCTCGGACCGACGTCGCGGCGGCTGGGCATAGAAGCGCTCGTCGGTGCCTTCGCGCAGGTCGGGCTGCCACATCAGTAGGTCGCGCCCGCCGAGCACCCGCACCGCCGCTCGCTGCGACTCGGGCACTCGCAGCAGCTCCGCGTCGAGCAGCTTGGCGATCGCCTGCGCGCGAGCGACCTCGGGGGCGTCCTTGTCGAGCCCGTCCGGCATCACCACCACGCGAGGGAGCTCGTGCAGCAGCTGGCGAAGGTCCGGGATCGAGAACGCCACACCGCCCAAGCTGGTGATCTTCGGCAGCGACGCGCTGATCTTGCCGCTGACCAGCTGCTCGGCGTAGGGCCGCAGCCGGACCCACATCTCCTCGAAGCGATCGTCGCGGACGAAGCCCGAGTGGTCGACGGTCTTGTGCAGGCGATCGAAGCAGACGATCCCGCCGATCTTTTGGTTGGGGATCAGCTCGTGCTGGTAGCTCTGGACCCACACACCGTGGGTCAGGATCTGGAAGCTGGCCGCGCCGCCGCCCTGGAGATCGCAGCCGAGCGAGCCGTAGAGGTCGCCCTCGTCGAACTCGATCATCTTCTTGTAGCCGTAGGCCTTGGGGATCCGCTGGTTCGACCAGCCGAACATCGGATGACCGTTGAACACGATCGGCACCGGGGCCGAGAGGCAGCGCAGCTCGATCGTCCCGTACTCGAGCCCGCCGTCGTCGTCGCCCTGGCGCCCGGTCTTCTGCTGGACCTCGAGTCGGTTCAAGCCGCTCGCGACCAGGTAGGTGCCGTCGAGGCTGCCCTGCGCCTTGCCGACCTCGACCTGCTCCATGCCCTGACGGATGACCATCCGCGCGGTGCCGTTCGGGCTGCCGTCGCCGGACTCGATCACGATCTGCTCGGGCGCGAAGAGCAAGAGCGCGTTGACCCCCAGCGCGATCGAGCGGATGTGGGCGATGTCGAGTCGATCCTTGGCGGCGAACAGGAAGTCGAACAGCTGGGCCAGCTCGTGCTCGTGCAGGCGCCCGCCGATCCACGAGCAGCGGACCGTGCCGTCCGAGCAGGCGATGTCGACCGTCGAGGCCCCACCCGCGATCGCGCCTTGGATCAGCTCGAGGATGTAGAAATACGGATCGGCGAGCGCGAAGCGGCGCATCTTCTCGATCGCGCGGGTCCGGGCGAGCTTGAACTGCTTGCGCTCGGTGAAGCCGATCTCGCCGCCCATCCGGGCGCGAGCGATGACCTGGTCGATGGCCGCCATCGGCTGCGACTCTATCACTCGACCATGGGGCTGGTGCGAGCGCCCGGTGCTCGGCATGCTCGCGACATGGGCCTCCTCGATCCGGTCCCGCCCCCCTATGATCCGCTCGACTGGGCCAAGCGACCCTTCGCCGAGCGAGCGCGGATGGTCTGCGAGTCGTGGGCGATGCAGGGCTATGGCACGCCGCCGGCCGTGTTCGTTGTCTACGCGCTCAAGGTCGCGTTCTACGTCGGCATGTGGGCGTGGTTCTGCAGCTTCACGCCCGGGATCGGCGGGCTCGCGACGATCGGCGTTTGGTGGCTCGAGCCGATCGCGTTTCAAAAGGCGATCGTGTGGAGCCTGATGTTCGAGCTGCTCGGGCTCGGCTGCGGCAGCGGACCCTTGACCGGCCGCTACTACCCGCCGGTCGGCGGGTTCTTGTACTTCCTGCGCCCGGGCACGACCAAGCTGCCGCTGTTCGAGCAGCTGCCCTTGCTCGGTGGTATGCGTCGGACCTGGCTCGACGTCGCCCTCTATGCCGCGACGCTGGTGTGCCTGGTCCGCGCGTTGATCGCCCCGCAGCTCGGGCTCGAGCAGCTCGCTCCGATCGCCGCGCTGGTCCTGCTGCTCGGGATCGTCGACAAGACGCTATTCCTGGCCGCCCGCGGCGAGCACTACTGGACCACGATCATCGTGTTCATGTTCGCGGGCAACTGGATCGCCGGGGCCAAGGCGGTTCAGCTCGCGCTGTGGTTCTGGGCTGGCGTGTCCAAGCTCAACCCGCACTTCCCCGCGGTCATCTGCGTGATGACCAGCAACAGCCCGGTCACCCGCTTCGCGTGGCTGCGGCGGCTGATGTATCGCAATTTTCCAAGCGACCTTCGCCCCTCGAAGCTCGCCACCTGGATGGCCCACCTCGGCGCTGGGCTCGAGTTCGGCGTGCCGCTGATCTTGATGCTCAGCCCCGGCGGGACCTCGCTGGTGATCGGCATGGTCCTGATGCTGATGCTGCACGGCTACATCACCAGCAACGTGCCGATGGGCGTGCCGATCGAGTGGAACGTGATGGTCGTGTACGGCGCGTTCGCGCTGTTCTGGGCCCACCCGGACGTGACGGTGCTCGACGTCGGCTCGCTGCCGGTCGCGGGGTTCCTGATCGTCGCGCTGGTCGTCGTGCCGCTGCTCGGCAACCGGTTCCCGAGCAAGATCTCGTTCCTGCTCGCAATGCGCTACTACGCGGGCAACTGGGCCTGCGGCGTGTGGCTGTTTCGGGGCGAGAGCTGGCAGAAGCTCGCACGCCTGACCAAGAGCGCCGGCTGGATCTACGAGCAGCTCGATCGCTTCTACCCGCGCGAGGTCTCGGTCGGCATGGTCGGCAAGGTGCTCGCGTTTCGCTTGATGCACCTGCACGGCCGCGCGCTGCCAGTCTTGCTGCCCAAGGCGGTCGAGCGCTGGGAGGACTACGAGCAGGTCGACGGCGAGCTGGTCGCGGGCTTGGTGCTCGGCTGGAACTTCGGTGATGGCCACCTGCACGACGAGCAGCTGCTGCGCGCGGTCCAGGCCCAGTGCGGGTTCGAGGAGGGCGAGCTGCGCTGCGTGTTCGTCGAGGCCCAGCCGCTCGGCGGGAGCACGCTCGCGTACCGGATCCACGACGCCAAGGCCGGGTTGATCGAGCGAGGCGAGCTCGCGGTCGCGGAGCTGCAGACCCGCCAGCCCTGGGCGCGCTCGCCCGAGCCCGCGGAGTGACCATGAAGCCGCGCCGGCTCGACCTGATCACCGCCGCGGTCGATCTCACCGCCGCCTTGGTCGAGCCGGTGTTCGGGGCGTGGTTGCTCGCGCAGTTCAGCGAGCCGCGGGGCGTCAACGCGATCTGGCCAGCGCTCGGCTTGCTCGGCTTTTGCGTGGCGATCGTGCTGGTCCGGCGGCTGCAGCCGGAGGGCGAGCCGAACCCGCTGGCCCCCGACCCGAGCATCCGCGATCCGACCGCCTGGCTGGGCATCTCGACGATCGTTGGGACCGTGCTGCTGCTCGTCGCGATGGCCAACGTCAGCGGCGATGGGCTCGGCGAGGCGTTCGGCGCGGGCGGTGGTGTGCTCGGCTTCGTGCTCGCCTGGGTCGTGGTCGCGCTGCTGTTCACGCCGCTCGCCCTGCTCTGGGTCGGAGACGCGACGCCGATCCGCGAGTCACGGCGCCCGCACGCCGAGGTCGCCGCGCTCGTGGCCAGCGACCTGACCATGCTGATCATGGTCGCCTATTGGGAGCACCTGATGATCTCGATCCCCGGCTTCACCGAGCAGGGCCCGCTGCCCGCGGTCGCGCTGACCGGGCTGCCGATCATGATCGTCGCGTTCTTGCTGATGTGCGGCGCGCCGCGGCTGCTACTGCTCACCCGCCGGTTCTCGTGGATCGGTGCGGTGAGCCTGGTCGCGTCGACCGGCTGGTACCTGGTCAGCTCGTTCTACGGGTGGCTATGAGCCGGGCCGCCCAGATCGAGCGCCGCCTCGATTAGATCGCCATCGAACGAGAGCCCGCGATCGTCATCGAGCAGCAAGCTCTTGGCCAAGCAGTACGCCGCCAGCTCGAGCTCGGACTCGGCCAGCTCGAGCAGCATGCGAAAGTGGGGGTGCTTGCAGTTGACCGCCCCTTGCGGTCGCACGCTCTGATCCGAGGCCATCAGCTCGCGCGTCGGTCGGGCCATCACCGGCGCGACCTCGTGCGCGACCACGACCAGGGGCAGCGCGAGTCCGGGGGACTCGCCGAGGGCACCGTGCAGCTCGGCCGCGACGAGCTTGGAGAAGCCGATCTCGGGCTTGCGGGTCAGCGTGCGAAAGGTGCGAGCGAGCAGCCCGATCCGGCCACCGATGCCTTGCTCGAGCACGCGCTCGGCCGCCGCGACCAGCCGGATCTCCGGCGCGGCGCCGACCAACGGCGTGACCCCGATCAGCACCTGCGCAGGACGGGTGACCAGCTCGAGCGCGCGCGACCACGGGTTGGCGCGCCCGAGCAAGCGCCCGAACAAGCGCTCGACCGTCCTCGCCAGCGGAGCGG
>CBFGLP010000703.1:0-14177 GCA_965649595.1 uncultured Myxococcales bacterium
ATCGTTTCAAAGCGGGCATACTCACGGCTTCGATGAAAACTGAATTCAATTGGATACGAGACGCACGCATCGGCGCCGACGCCTCCGTGAGCCGGCCACCACCCGCAGTTAGCGCAAACTCCAGATCCCCACATCCCCTCCGGCGTTGCCCGGCCCACCCGACAGGTCTTTTGTACGCCTGTTCGACCCCCCGCGCCCATTCGCCGCCTCGTCCGTTGAGCCCTCACCATGCCCGCCGTCACCCTCGCCTGGACCGCCGGAACGACCGACGCCCTCCCTGCCGCGCGCAGCGAGAGGGCGTCGTCGTTGGGTGACCGCGTGTTCGGCTACCGTAGCGTCCCCGGCATGGCGGAGGACGACCAAGCGCCCGAGCGCGAAGGGCTGATCGAGGAGACCCGCTCCGACGAACAGCTCATGATGGCCTTCCGCCACGGTGAGGGCCCAGCGTTCGAGGTGCTCGTCGTCCGCCACAAGCGGAGCCTCTACAACTTCTTGCTCCGCAGCGTGCACAACCGCAGCCGCGCCGAGGAGATGTTGCAAGAGGTGTTCTTGCGGGTGGTTCGAGCCAAGGATCGCTACGAGACCAGCGCCAAGTTCACGACCTGGATCTTCACGATCGCCCGCAACCTGTGTGTCGACGAGAGCCGGCGACAGAAATTCCGTCGGACCGTCCCGCTCGAGGCTACCCGCAAGGGAGCCGACGACGAGCAAGGCCGCAGCGTCCTCGACGTGACCCCGGCCAAGCAGGTGGGCACCGACTCGGGGTCCGAGGCACCCAAGATCCGCGAGCGGATCGCCACCGCGATCGAGAAGCTGCCCGATGATCAGCGGCAGGTGTTCATGATGCGGCAGTTCGGCGGCCTCTCGTTCAAGCAGATCGGCGAGGCCGTCGACGCGCCCGAGAACACGGTCAAGAGCCGCATGCGCTACGCGTTGGAAAAGTTGCGCAGCGAGCTGGCCGACATCGACCCGCGGGAGCTGGCGGCCGCCAGCCGTCCTGCTAGGAAGGCGAGCAGCGGTGGCTGAGCAGTTCACACCCAAGCAGCTCGATCAGCTCGAGGACGCGCTCGAGCGGCTGGCTACTTGTGGCAGCGAGGCACCATCGATCCTCGACGATCTGGAGCTCGACGCCGAGCTGAGCGAGCGGCTCGGCGAGTACGATCAGGTGCTCGCGCTCTGCCGCGAGGCGTTCCCGCTCGAGGAGCCGCGCGAGGGCCTGCTCGACGACGTGATCGCCGAAGCCCGCGAGGTCTCGCGTCACATCCCCGTCAGCCAGGTCGAGCAACGCGGCGGCCTGCGAGCGGCGTGGGAGCGTTGGCGGTCCAAGCTGATCCCCGCGCTCGCGCTGGCCGGCACCGCCGCGGCCGTGCTCGTCATCGTGAAGCCCAGCGAGCGCTTGTCGGACGAGGGTGAGCCGCTCGGCCAAGTCGATCTTCCCGATCGTGAGGGCGGCGAGGAGAAGCGCAGCGAGCCGAGCGAGCCTGCCCGCGCCGAAGACGAGCCTGAGCCCACGCCCAGCGATCCGCCGGGGCAGAGCGCCACCACGATCGAGGAGCCCGAGGTCGACGGCGGGCCGAGCAAGCCCCCGACCAAGGTCAAGCCCGATCGCAAGCGCACCGCTTCAGGGGCCGGCGCCAAGCCGACCGTGGCGCCCGAGCCTTCACCCGAGCCGGTCCAGCCGCTCAGCAAGGACGACACCTGGCGCACGCTCGAGCGCGCCAACGCGGCTCGGCGCACGGGCGACTGCGATCGCGCGCGCGAGCTCTACGAGCAGATCATCGCCGCCACGTCCGACAACGTCGCGCTCGCGCGAGCGAAGGGCGGCGTCGGCTTGTGCCTCGAGCAGGACCGCAAGGGCGCCGAGGCGCAAAAGTGGTTCGACGACGCACGCGAGGCCAGCCCGGGGGTCGACTCGTGGATCCGTGGGCAGCGGGACGAGCAGCCGCTGCCGGGTGAGAAGAAGGCCAAGACCAAGATGGCCGAAGATCCCATGGACGCCGCGGACGCCCTCTAATCATTCGTCACACGTTAGAGCTTGGGCGTCAGGGGGCGGGGTCCTGGCATTCACTCGTCCAGACTGTCCCATACCGCTCCTCAGCCTCGCCCTCTACAAACAATCCGGCCCAACAAAAATGGTGTCCAGTCTCATCCGAGCTCTGACAGCACGCATCGAGCTCGCGTTTGCAGGTTTTTATTGCCAAGCCGTGCTGCTGACCCGTTGGCTTGCTGACGTGATGCTTGACGCCCGCGCTCCACTTCGACTCCGCCCCCCAAACCGAGCACTCGAGAATAGCAGGGGGCTTGGAGTCTCTCGACGATGGCTCGAAGAATGATCGTGGTATTCGGTCAGCGAACCTCCCAGGCTCTTCGGCGCGAGCGCTCGTGAACGCGGCCGATTGGATTGTGATGGCCTCGTCGGACCAGCACGCCTCCTCATCTAGCTGCAACACCGCAGATCGATACTTGGGCATGGTCTGACGGGTAGCCAGATAGACAGCGTAGGCCCCCAGCGGCAGACGAAACGTGCACGCGGTGCAACGCGGGTGATAACCCACCAACTTCGAATGGGCGGAGACAATTGCGACCGCCTGCGCACTGCCTTCCACTTCCACCCTCAGATATCCAGAATGACCGCCGCGCGGATCCGCATAGCAGCCCTCGACTTCGCGCACGTCGCCTTGCTCGAGCACGACGTTCACGTCCGCAGGCGTGGTGAAGTCCGGCACGGCTTCGAAAGCAACATGGTAACGCCCTTCAGGAAGCCACACTGAGCAGTCTTTCTCGAACTCCTTCGTCTCACAAGCCGCTGCACCAACGTCCACCTGCACGCCATCTTCATCCCGAGGATGAACGACAAACGAGGCATCCATTACATTTAGGCGCACGTCCAGCCGACTCAATGCAGCGCTGCCATGTGACGAGCCCAGGTCTGTCCCCAGATCGCGGGTTGCCATCTCCGCGTCGCCCTCGAATTCCTGCCCTGCTTCAGCACCCGCAGCAGGCTGAGCATTGAGGTCCACGGGGAGATCCCGGCCCGCGAGCGTTCTCCGAGCATGCACCAGCCCCTTGGACTCGGGCGAGAGCACCACTATCTCCAGAGTCCAGGCGAGAGCACCTACCGCAGAGTTGATCGCGCATGCCGTGACATAGGATTTGAGGCCATTCGAATGTTCCTCTCGAGGGTGTTGGACGGCCCCACTCTTCACCACGAACCGAGCGAATAGCCAAACCAAGGTCGCTACTAAGATCACGGCTATCGCCGCTCCGAATATGCCAAAGATCGCCCAAAGCAGACCAACGAGAGGAGCGGTCAGGAGCACCTTATCCTTATCAGTATAGGTTTTAATTTTGATTACGAGATCTCCTATCACCGTGACATTGCTGAGATTAACCATGACCACGCTCCTAGTCGCGGTTCCTTATGCGAAGATCTCGTGTCGCGTCCACCTCCTCGGCATCGACGCTCCCCTTTGTATCAATCTCGATATTCCGTGCACGCACTCCCTTGAGGCTCGTGCGAGTCTCTGCCTCTCCAGTCTCGCCTGTCAGCGCCAGCTGCGACACTCGGAGACGAACCGCGGCGCGCCTCTTGAACAAGACCCCTACGACCAGCAGTCCTATCGCACTGCCGCCGAGCAAGACTAACGACTGACCGTCCATAGGGCAACGTTACCACATGGTTCGCACGTGTAGAAGGTCACCCGGCCATCAACGCCGCCTGCCGCTCGGCCAACGCGGCGATCGTCATCGAAGGTGGAATCCCCGGCGCTCGGGGATAAAGCGAGCCGTCCGCGACGTAAAGCCCAGGGTGCCCAAACACCTCCCCGCGATGATCGACGACCCCCTCCGCCGGCCCCCGACCGATCGCCGCCCCACCGAGCGGGTGCACGGTAGCGAGCTGCCGCTTGCCCCGACCCGCCGGCGCGTTGATCCACGTGGCCTTGGGCGAATACGCGGCGGTGATCTTCGCGGCGTCGCGCTCGATCGCCTCGAACAGCTCCGGATCGATGTCTCGCCCGACCTCGCTGTGCAAGAACTCGCCGTCGAAGCCGATCGTGCCGGTCGACGCGTCTGCCCCCATTGCGATCAGCATCGCCGTGGTCCCGAGCAAGCGCTGGATCGGCCTGGGCAGGGGTAAGGCCGAGAGCGGCAGCCCAACCTCGCCGACCAGGTAGCGGATCGGCGCATCATCGTCCTCGCGCTCGGCCACCGGCATGAACGCGTTGAAGGACGGGCCGCGGGTCGAGTCGTGCAGCAGCGAGCGGGCCGCGACGAACAGCGCCCCGAGATCGGCGTTGGGCGAGAAGCGGTGTCCGAGCGCGGTCGAGATCCGTGACAGCGAGCGGTGGCGGTCACGAGCGGCGAACAAGAGCCGCAGCGTGTTGAGGGTCCCGCACGCGAGCACCAGCTTTGGCGCGCGCACGCTCAGCTCGCTCGCCCCACCAAACCTCGAGCCCGAGTGATCACGAAAGCGGACCTCGTAGCCGCCGCCGCGTGCCTTGGGTTGCTCGCCGATCGCGACAACCTCGGCGAGCGGCCACAGCTCGGCGCCCGCCTGCAAGGCCGCCGCTACATAAGTCTGATCGAGCGTGGTCTTGGCGGTGGTCGGGCAGCCGAGGATGCACTCGCCACAGTGGTTGCAGCTTTGCTGCACGAAGCCCGCCGCGTTGACGACCGGCTTGGGTCGGCTCGGATCGTCGCCCCACGCGATCGCTAGATCGGGGTACACCGGCCGCCGCTCGGCCGCGCTCTGGACCGCCTGCTCGAACGCGCGGTTCTTGTCCGGTCGCTGCGGGATCGGTGCCGGCCGCAGCATCGCTCGCACGGCGTCGTAGTGGCTGGCGAGCTCGCGCGCGGTGATCTCCGGCGGGAACACGTCGAAGAACTCGGGGCCCGGCTGCGATTGGATGTTCGTGTAGATCAGCGAGCCGCCCCCGACGCCGCTGCCAGTGATCGTGAGCAGGTGCTCGAAGCGGTGCAGCTCGAACAAGCCGTCGCGGGCCAGCATCAGCTCGCGGCTGCTCCGACCTCGCGCGAGCCGAACGTTGCGCACGAACTTGCGAGCGCCGATCGGCCCTCGCGGCCACGCCCGGCGCAGCTTTTCCTCGGCCGAGAGCCGCTCGCCGACCGGACCCCACCAAGGCCCGCGCTCGAGCACCAGCACGCGCATGCCTGCCTGCGCGAGCCGAGCCGCCGTGACCGAGCCGCCGAAGCCGGTGCCGACCACGATCGCGTCCCAGTTGGCTCCCTCGTGCCTGTCCATCGCTCGACCCATCGCTCTCATCGAAGTTTCTACCACCCATGGCCCGCGCTTCCCACCGCAGATGCGCGCTGATCTTCCGCCCATGACGTTCAGGCGAGGCCCTCGTGCTTGCACCGGCGCGAGCGCCCACGCAATGATGCAGCCGCGCCGGGAGCCCGGCGGCGCCCTTCGAGCGCCGCGGTCCGACCGGCTCGGAGATCGACGTGGCCGAATCCCAATCCAAGAAGCATCCACCGGGCCTCTATCGCCTGTTCTTCACCGAAATGTGGGAGCGCCTGGCCTTCTACACGATGGTCAACGTGCTGCTGCTCTACGCGACCGACTCCGAGCGCGGCGGCCTCGGCCTCAAGGCGTCAGAGGGCAACGAGATATACGGCCTCTACCTGGCCTTCGTGTACTTCACGCCGTTCCCCGGCGGGATGCTGGCGGACCGGTTCCTCGGCTACCGCCGAGCGGTGCTGATCGGCGGCCTGATCATGTCCACCGGCCTGTTCTTGCTCAGCATCCCCGGCAAGATGTTCTTCGTCGCGGGCATCATAGGGCTGGTGCTCGGCAACGGGTTGTTCAAGCCGAACATCTCGGTGATGGTCGGCAACCTCTACGAGCCCGGCGATCCCAAGCGCGACTCGGGCTTCAACATCTTCTACATGGGCATCAACATCGGCGCGTTCGTGGCCTCGTTCCTGGCCTCGGGCGTGCGCAACTCGTTTGGCTGGCTGTGGACCTTCCGCGTGGCCAGCTTCGGGCTGCTGATCGGTCTGGTGATCCTGCTCTTGTCATGGAAGGTGCTCGAGCGGGCCGATCGCAAGCCCGAGCGCAGCGCCGACGACACCAGCTTCGGTGACGTGTTCGGCAAGATCCTGCTGCCGGCCTTCGTGGTCGGCGGGCTCGGCTTTTGGCTGGCCAGCAACTACTTCACCAACATCCCCGTTCGGCCGGCCGTGTTCGGCTTCCTGGTCGGGATGGTCCCCGTCGCGATCTTCTTCGTGCGGCTGGGCCTGACCGCCAAGCCGAGCGAGCGCCCGGGCCTGCTCGCGCTGCTGCCGATCTACGTCGCCGGCGGCACCTTCTTCATGGTCCTGCACCTCAACGGCTCGGCGATGACGCAGTGGGCCAACGAGTCGACTCACCGCGACCTGCCCGCGCCGAGCCTGTTTCAGCAGGACGCGCTGCCCAGCTACTACGCCAACGCCTCACCCGAGCTGCAGCGGCCCAACCAGCTGAACATGATCGCGGCCGACCCGACCCACGCGCGGATGTTCGGGCAAAAGAAGATCGACGAGGCTGCTGTCGCCGGGATCCTCGCGGTCGCCCCCGACGTGAAGGTGCGCGAGTTCGATGCGGACGTCTCGGTCACCAGCCTCGCGGGCGCGGACGCCGAGGCGTGGATGTTCTCGGCCGCCGTCTACGAGAACGGCAAGGTCACGATCGAAGAGTCGGTCGACTCGCACGGCGTGCCGCAGACCAAGGTCGCCGTACCCGAAGGCGCGAAGCCCCTGCGTCGGGTCGCGTTCATGCGCGAAGGACCGAAGGGCCCCTTCCCCACCTACGTGATGGCGGTCGCCGACTACGAGGCCATGTACCAGGGCTATGCCCAAAAGTACGGCAAGCCGCCGCCCCAGACCGAGCCCGGCGAGTGGGTCCAGGTCATCAACCCCGAGCTCTTCCAGTCGCTCAACGCCCTGTTCGTGATCGGCTTCACCCCGCTGGTGGTCGCGTTCTTCGCCTGGCTCGTTCAGCGCCGCGAGATCACGACCGCCCGTAAGCTGTTCTGGGGTCTGTGCCTGACGACCGCCTCGCTGCTGCTCATGGTCGTGGCCGGCATGTTCACCGACGGCGGCGCGAGCAAGGTGTCGGGCATGTGGCTGGTCGGCTTCTACGGGATCATCACGGTCGGCGAGCTCTTGCTCTCGCCGATGGGCCTCTCGCTGGTGACGAAGCTGAGCCCCAAGCGGCTGGTTGGCCTCGCGATGGGCGGGTGGTTCCTCGCCACCGCGTTCGGTAACAACTTTTCGGGCTTCTTCGGCGGCATTCAGCACATGCTGGATCCCGTCACCTTCTTCTTGATCCTCGCCGGTCTGGCCGGCGCCGCGGCGCTCTTCATTCGCCTGCTGCTGCCACGCCTCGACGCCGCGATCAAGCAGAGCGGCGGCTGAGCTACACGGCGTTTGCCGACTCCGCAGACCCTGCCGCCTTCGGGCGGCAGGGTCTCGTTATGATGGGGCAATGACCTCCCCTGTTCGTATCCTTCGTGCCGGAGTCTTGCTGGGTGCCCTCGTCTGCCTCGCTTGCAAGGGCGACGATGGTGGCGACGACGAAGCCGCAGCGACCGACGACACCACCGAGTCGAGCAGCAGCGACTCGGGCGAGAACGAATCGAGCGAGAGCGAATCGAGCGAGAGCGAGAGCGAGAGCGAGTCGACCGACGCCACCGACGAAGCCGAGTCGACCGACACATCCGATACGACCGACGCCACGGACACCACCGATACGACGGACACGGCCGACACCACCGACACCACCGATACGGACGGCGAGCTGGTCATGTGCCCGGGCGTGTTCCCGAGCTTCAGCAAAACCTGCTCGACCGCCGACGAGTGCGCGATCGTGTTCCATACGACCGACTGCTGCGGCAACTCGAGCGCGCTGGGCATCCACGAGAGCGAGGTCGCGGACTTCGAGGCCGCCGAAGCGATCTGCGACAGCCAGTATCCCGCCTGCGGCTGTCCGGCTGGACCGCCGGTCGCCGAGGACGGCAACCAGGCGTTCGACCCGGACCAGCTCGCCGTCGACTGCATCGACGGCCAGTGCTTTACCTTCGTGCCCTGACGCCCGTCACAGCTCGCACAAGCAGGTGCACCACGGAAGCTCGGTGGAGAACTCCTCGCCCTCCACGGTGCACCAGCTCCACTCGAGCCCCGGACCGTAGCAGCTCTCCTCGTAGGTCAGCTCCCACTTGCCGGGCTCGAGCTCGCGGTAGTAGCCGACCAAGCTCGGGTTGCCGCAGGCGCCAAAGTTCTCCTCGCAGCCGTCCTCACCAATCGCGGTCGCGCACACGCCCTTGTCGGTGGTCGTGATCAGGCAGGCGTCGTTCGGGGCGATCTCTATCTCGACGATGTCGAGCCAGACGCAGTCGGGGTTGTCCTCGCAGCTGGATTGATCGTTCTGCCCCTCGCAGTCGAAGGGGCCGGTGTCCGTGGTCTCCGACTCGCTGGTCGCCTCCGTGTCGCTCGACTCCGTGTCGCTCGACTCCGTATCTTCGCCGAGCTCGTCGTCCTGGCCATCGCCGCCTTTGCACGCGGGCGTCGAGGCGAGCAGACAGACCACCAGCGAGGGCGTGAAGATCGTGCGCATGCGCTACGATTACCACCGCGATGACGGATCGAATCGAGTTCTACCGCCGCGACGATCCCTGGGGTGATCTCTCCAACTTTTCCCGCCATCCGGTCGAGATCGATGGCGAGGTCTGGCCGACGAGCGAGCATTACTTTCAGGCCCAGAAGTTCGACGATCCGGGCTCCCGCGAGCGCATTCGCCAAGCCTCGGGCCCCGGACAGGCAGCCCGGCTCGGGCGCGGGATCCCAGGGCTGCGCGCCGACTGGGAGCAGATCAAGGACGAGGTCATGCTGCGAGCGCTGCGGGCCAAGTTCGAGCAGCATCCTGGCCTGACCCGAGTGCTGCTCTCGACCGGCAATGCGCTCTTGGTCGAGCACACTCACAAGGATCGCTATTGGGCAGACGGCGGTGACGGGAGCGGCCTCAACCGGCTCGGCACGTTGCTCATGCAGGTCCGCGACGAGCTGCGTGCTCGCACGAGCTGAGCTGCTCGAAACGAGGAAGGCACCCGCGCCGAAGCCCGGATGCCCTCCTCGTTGCCTGCCCAGCTGGTGATCACTTGGTCGAGCGCAGCGTCGTGTTGCCCTCCAGCGTCAAGAAGGGCTTGATCTTGGCGTAGGTCTTCTTGCCGACGCCCTTCACCCGCATGATGTGGTTGAGCTGCTGGAAGGGGTGCTCGCCGCGGTAGCTGACGATCCGCGCGGCGATCGAGGGGCCGATGCCCGGCAGCAGCTCGAGCTCGGCCGCCGACGCGGTGTTGATGTTGACCTGGCCCTCGAGGCCGATTGGCTTGGCGACCTCGCTGACCTCGGTCGTGTCCTCGTCCTCGCCGGGCTCGCCGAGGGCCGCGAAGGCCGGAGCGCTGGCGAACAAGCTGGCGCAGGCAATGGCGAACGAGCAGATGGCGGTGGTGATGCGGTTTTGGATGGTCATGGTCGTGGCTTTCTCGCTGTGCGTTGGTGATGGGTCTTCGTCCGTGGGTCGCCTCGGCTCGCCGCGGACGCCCCAAGAGAGAGCAGGAGCCGGGCCATTGATCGAAGTTGAGTGATCTCGAAGACTTGGCGAGATCCGCCGAATTAAATTCGTCCGACGGGTCGGCCACTGGCCGGGGGCTCGGCCACCTGGGGTGGCCCGGTGCACGGCCGGGGTCGATCGGGCGGGGGCAGGAGGCCTGCAGCACAGTCCTTGTCGGACCGAGCCCGAGGTCGTTCGGGGCGGTGGTAGGTTCCGCCCATGATCCACGACCTTATCCTGCGCCGAGCTGGCGTGGCCCTCTCGTTCCTGCTCGCGAGCGCGTGTGGAGACGGAAGCAATCAGGGTGACGACGAGCTCGGCGACACCAGCAGCGACACGGATTCGAGCAGCGCCGATTCGAGCGAATCCGATTCGACCGAGTCCGATTCGACCGAGTCCGACTCTACCGAATCCGACCCGACCGATGAGACGAGCGGAGGCGAGTTCACGCTGACCAGCCCGGCCTTCGTCGAGGGTGGCGCGATCCCGATCGAGCATTCGTGCTACGGCGCCAACGTGTCCCCACAGCTCGACTGGGTCGACGCGCCCGCCGAGGCGCAGAGCTTCGCGGTGTTCTTCGAGGATCTCACGATCAATTTCAACCACTCGGCGATCTGGAACATCCCGGTCGCTCTCGATGGATTGCCCGCTGACGTGGACAAGTCACCGATGCCCGCCGACGTTCCGGGCGCCAGCCAAGGCCCGTCGTATGCCGGCAACAACGGCTACGCGGGCCCCTGCCCTGGCCAACCGCACACTTATCAGTTCACCGTCCATGCGCTCGACGTCGCTACGCTCGACGAGCTGAGCACCGCTTCGACGCTCGCCCAGGTCGAAGCGGCACTGCAGGCGCACTCGCTCGGCCAAGCGACGCTCTCGGGTGAATTCACGCCGCCCTGATCGTCCACGGCCTGAGAATGTGCGAGCGCCCGCGAGCTATTGGCTCGCGGGCGCTCCACCGTACCTGCGCCGCCCTCAGCCGCAGATCCGCATGTCCGGCCGGTCGGCGAAGCGCTCGTCGACGAAGGCCCCGATCCGGTCGATCGCCTCGTTGGCGTCCGGCAGCATCGGCGCGAAGAGATGCCAGACATGCCACAGCTCCGCGCCGATCTCGAGCTCGACCGAGACCCCCGCCGCTCGGGCGCGCTCCTGCATCCGCAGCGAGTCGCTCAGGAGGACCTCCTGATCTCCGACTTGGATCAGCATGGGCGGAAGGCCAGCGAGATTCGCGTTGAGCGGCGAGGCGAGCGGGCCCGCCGGATCCACACCAGCGAGGTAGATGTCCCGCATGGCGCCGAACAGCGACGGGTCCAGCCAAGGATCGGCGTCAGCCCGCGTCTGCAGGGTCTCGCCCGAGAGCGTGAGGTCGAGGTAAGGCGAGAGCAGCACCAAGGCGCGCGGCAGCGGCAGATGAGCGTCACGGACCCGGAGCAACATCGACGTCGCCAAGCCACCGCCAGCAGAGTCTCCGACGACCACGATCTGCTCGGCGGGGGTGCCGTTGGCGAGCAGCGCCCGATAGACCGCCACCATATCGTCGAGCCCCGCCGGGAACGGATGCTCGGGAGCCAATCGATACTCCGGCAACACCACCCGGGCTCGGCAAGCCGCACCAATCCGGGCCGCGAGCGCGCGGTGGGAGTTGCAGGAGCCCATCGCGAACCCACCGCCGTGAACGTAGAGCACCACGCGACGCTCGCGTTGCGCAGGCGTCAGTTGCTCGAGAGGGACACCCGCCAGACAGCCTCGAGCAACCATCATCCCAGCGGGCAGCTCAGACTGCGCTCCCATTTCATCGAGCATCGCCCGCTGATCCTCCAGCGACGTCCCAGCAAATCGCGGAGCGACCTCGGTCACGAGCATGGTGCGCACTTGGTCTCGGATCAGCGTCGGGGTGTTCATCGAAAGCCTCCGTGCCTTGAGTGATCAGCAACCCCGAGTTTGGTTCATGGATGTTTGGATTTATTCCGGTTGGCCAGTTCACCACGAAGTCGACGCAATGCGGTGTAAATATTCGACGGGACCGGAATAGCGAGAGCCGCGGACGGAGGGTGCTCCGCCGCGGCTCCAGCATGATCAGAAGATCGACGCAGATCAGCCCTCCGGGCAAAGGGCCATCCATGTCAGCCCTCCGGGCTGAGCCCTCGGAGGCTGATCTGACTCAGCCCATCCGATGGGCGGTGGCCTGCCATGCAGGCACCTCGTCCATGCGGCTCATCCAGCTGCGAATGTTGGCGAACGCGTCGAGCGGCACCTGAGCAGGCTTGGCGTAGCCGAGCACCGCACACACGCTGAAGTCGGCCGCGGTCGGGTGCGCGGTGCCGAGGATGAAGCTCTTACCAGCGAGTTGGTCGTCGAGCACTTTGCCGTAGCGGTCGAGATCGCGCTTGGCCTGCTCGAGCTTCGTAGCGTCGGGATCGCCGGCGCCCATCATGCCCTTGAGGATGTTTTCGAACAGGAACGTGCTGATCAGTGGGTTGAAGTGGCCGCTCTCCCACATCATCCAACGCAGCGCGTCGATGCGCGCGCGGCCGGTTGGCCAAAAGTCCGTATTGTTGGCCTGCTCGGCCAGATACGCGACGATCGCGTTGCCCTCCCACAGATTGAAGTCGCCGTCGCTGAGTGCCGGAATCTTCCCGTTCGGATTGATGGCCAGGTATTCGGGCGTACGGGTCTGGCCGAGGAAGGGGTTGACCTCCTGCATCTCGACCCGATCCTGCAGACCGAGATGCTGAATGGTGGCAGTGACCTTGCGGCAGTTGGGAGAGAGAGGATTGAAGTAGTACTTCATCATGGCGCCCCAATCTCTACACCATTTGGCCGCCGCGTCTGCCGGAGCGACAGACGTGACTTGACGGTGGACCTGTCACATCTCGGGCAAGAAGTGTGACTCGGGGATCACTACGCCAACCCACAGCGGCGGGCGATCTTCACCTTCGACTCGGTGAAAGTCGATCCAATAGCCAGCGCCCTGTTCCTCGACCCGGAAGGGGTCGGCGGTTCGATCCCGCTCCACCCAACTCGTCCATGCGTGATGCGAGCGCGGCATGATCTCGACGAGCGTGTCGATCGGATCGAGCACGAGATCTCGCTGCTGATCGTCTGATCGATCACGCACTTCCTTGGGTAGGCCGAGCACGCGGTCGTTGGCGTCGAGCACGAACACCTGGCCTTGCTCGATGCCCCGCGGCAGGTCCATCGTGAAGCGGGAGATGTCGACCAGCTTGACGTCGAACGCGACTACGAACTGACGTCCTTTGGGGCTGGTCACCGGGGTCGAAACCGAGATCCCTGGGTCGCCAGTCGTGAAGAACGTGTAGGGCTCGGTCCAATGGACGGGTAGCGGGTCGCCACTGGCGAGGGCGCGCTCGGCCTTGGACCGTAGCGCGGCGCCACCCATGTACCAAGGACGGATCAGCGGATCGTAGTCGCGCCGGCCGAGGTCGGTGCCGACGAGGTTGCCCTGCAGATCCCAGTCTCGCAGCTCGGGCGTGTTGCCGGGGAACGTGGTGCGGGTCTGCCAACCCTCGGAGGTGCGCAGCAACATGTACTCGCGGCCGCTCGAGTCGGCGCGCAGCATCGAGGTCGCGACGTCCTCGACGCCGCCGAGCAGGGGCATGAAGTAAGCGTTGAGCTGAGCGGGATCGTCGGTGTCGAGCAGGCCGAGGCGCGCCCAGCCGACCGACGTCAGCAGGGCCCCGCGCGCGGCGGAGAAGCGAGCCGAGAGCTGCGCTTCGGTCGTCGTGGCGGCCTCGTCCATCAGCACTCGGGCGAGCTTGTTCCGCTCTTCGGTCGCCCGGTCTCGCTCGCTGGCGATCAACCACGCCGTGATCACGCCGACGGTCAGCACCCCGACCGCGAGAGCGACCGCGAGCACGCGGAGGCTGGTATACGCCCGCCTTCGTCGCAGCTCCGCCTGCTCGCGGGCGGCCGCGTCGGTACGCAGGCTCTGCGCCCAGGCGACGAGCTCTTGCTCGCCCTCGAGCAGCTCGGCGTGCTCGAGCTGCTCGATGCTGACGCTCGCGCTGGTCATCGCACCCGGCAGGGCAGTCCGGTGCGGCGCGCTACCGATCCGCACGCGAGCCCCTTGCGGATCCGTGCTGCCCGAGCGAGCGAGCAGCTGCGCAGGCGAGACCGTGCTCCCTCGTGACAGGGCTGGGGTGCCCTCGGAGCTCGAGCCCTCGATCTTCGTTCCGGCTCCGCTGCCGCTACGGACCAAGGTGTCTTGCGGTCGTGGAGCATTGATGACGGTCTGATCGCTGGCGATCGGACGGCCGTCTCGGGCCTGGGGTCCGACCCGCGAGTCCTCGCGCGGACGCGGGGCGACGAGCTCGAGCTCGGGCAGCGCGTCGAAGGCCGCGAGGTGGACCGCGACGAGGCCGAGGTCGCCGTGGCGCAGCGCCAGCTCGGCCAAGGTCAAGTGGCTCTGGCCGAGCCCGCGCCGGGCCGCGAGGTTGTGTGGCCAGTCTTCGAGCGCCTCCTCGAAGCGCGCGACGATCTTGTGCAGTTGCTTGTAGCCCTCGGTCGGCGAGCAGTTGGTGAGGTCGAGCTTGGCGAGCTGCTC
>CBFGLP010000704.1:0-3575 GCA_965649595.1 uncultured Myxococcales bacterium
CCTCGACGATCCAGGTCCAGCCGGCTTCGGTCGCGCAGTCCTCGACGAAGGGCACTGGCATGTCGTCGATCTCGATGGTCACGAAGGGGATCTGGTTGGGGTCCGGCGGTCCGTCAGGGAGCATCGTCAGGTCGAGCGTGCAACCGACCGGGTCGTCCGCGATGGGGTGCAGCACGTCCTCGACGAGCTCCTCCACCTGGCTCGGGCCGTAGAACTTCTGCGCGTCCATGCCCTCGTTCACGGGCATGCCGCCGGCGAGCGCGACCTCGTTGAGCGCCGCGAGTGCATCGACCTGCGGGCTGTCCTCGCCCGGCGTGGCGGCCATGTCGACGTCGATCCCGACCACGTAGGTCGGCACCTCGGCGAGGTTGAACGCGTCGGCGACCCGCGCGACGAGGCTCTCGTCATAGACCTCGAACGAGTCCGGCAAGCTCAGCCCATCGCCACAGTTGGCGCCGCCGTCGGTGATCAGCACGACGCTCTTGGGCACGTCGAGCGCCTGCGCGACCAGGTGGTCGAACGCAGACTCGAACGCGGCGCTGGTGGGCGTCCCTCCGACGAGCTCGAGCGCGCCAGCGTTGGCCTCGGGCAGCGTCGCGAGGATGACCGGCTCCGTGCTCGGCCCTACCGCGACCTCCGGCGCCGCCTCGACGAAGCACACGTCCGCGTCGGTGCAGACCCCGTTGGGGCACGCACCGACCGCGGGGAAGCGCTGGACGCCGAGCTCCGCGCTCGCGCCGAGCTCGTCCACCAGCGTCTCGACGAGCGCACGCGCGCTGCTCCACCGGGTGACCTCGGGGGTCAGCGGATCACCGTCGTGATCCCAGGTCTCGAGCCCCATGCTGCTCGAGACGTCGACGACTAGCATCACGTTGGGCGGGACGAACTCGCGCTCGAGCGAGAAGCCGCCGCAGCCGTCTTCACCCTCCGTGTCGGTCGCGGAGCTCTCGTCGCTGGTCTCGTTGGTCTCGGTCTCACCAGCCGTCTCGCTCGCTTCGTCACCGACCTCGTCGTCATTGGCGAGCGGACGCCCGCAAGCGCTCGTCATCACGACGACTCCGAAGACCACCGTAGCTTTGGGGGGACGCATGCGCATCGTCATGACATGGAGCTCCGACCGGTCTCCCTTCACGGGTCACGCTAACGCGAGACCAACTCGCAGGACCACCGCACATCGGAGCACGTGCGCTGTCACCCCAGCGGTGTATCCTCGCACCGATGCCCCTGCCGATCCGCACTCGCCGCGCTTGGCTGCGCGATGTCGCTGGTGGTTTGGCTGCCGCCGCCACGGTGGCCGTGCTGCCGCGCCGGGCCGAGGCCCGCGAGGAGAAGCTGCTCGAGCAGGCGACCAGCGAGTACAACACGATCATGGTGACCGAGCGCGGCTCGGTCCGGACCATGTACTTCGTGGTCGACGGCACCCGCTACATCGAGTCGCGCTGGGACATGGACAAGCCCGGCAGCCTCGATCTCGACTACTCGCGCACGATGATGGCCGGGTTCTTGGTCCAGCCCGAGCCCAAGCGCTTCATGATGATGGGCCTCGGCGGCGGGCAGATCTCCAACTATTTGTTCGAGCGCTTTCCGGGGCTAGAGATCGACGCGGTCGACATCGACCCCGAGGTCGTCCGGCTCGCCCGCAAGTACTTCGGCGTGCCCAACGATCCCCGCTATCGCACGCACGTGGCCGACGGGCGGCTGTTCATCGAGAGCTCGAAGCAGCCCTGGGATCTGATCATGCTCGACGCCTTTCGTGGGGTGTTCGTGCCTTATCACCTAAAGACCAAGGAGGCCTACGAGGCCTGCTTGGCCAAGCTGACGCCCACGGGCGTGGTGGTAGCGAACCTGCACAACCTGACCCGCATGTATCCGCATGACCGCGAGACGCTCGCGCGGGTATTTCCGCATTGTTATTCGTTCGTGTCGGAGAGCGGGAATCAGACCACCTTCGTGGCCTCGGCGGCGGCCGAGCGGGTCGGGACCTATTCGGTCCGCGAGAACGCGCGCAAGGTCGAGCCAAAGTTCGACTTCGACGTGATGGGCCTGGCTGCCCGCTATTACATGCGCACGGACTGGGACACCGAGGCGGCGGTGCTGACCGACGACTTCAAGCCGGCCGAGCTCGAGTCGGCGGCGGCACGGCACAATTCGACGTGCATCAAGGGGTGCTCGTATCCGGCCCACTGAGGGGGCCGAGCTTGCCCAGCTTCGCTCGAGCTTCGAGCCGAGGTCAGTCGCCTGGGAGATCCATGATCTCCTCATAAAGCCGCTCGATATCCAGCTCGAACCCGCTAACTTCGAACTTCCCGGCCTCGATTACTTCGTAATGCCACCGCGCGTCCTCGCGTCGATATACTTCGATCCGCTGGACCGTCTGCGATACTAAAAAATACTCGCGCAATGACGCAATCCGGCGATAGGCTCCCCACTTGTCACCCCGGTCGTAAGCCTCGGTGCTGCGGGACAGGATCTCGAATATCGCGCAGGGATTGGCGAGCACGTCGCTGGTTTCCGGGGCCAATTCGAGAGGTCCGCAGACCAAGCTGGCGTCGGCGTAGACATAGTGTTCGGCCGGTCGGATTGCGATGCGCTGATCGGGGCTCAGCGCTCGGCAGCCGGTCCCGCGGACCGCCACGCCCAAGTCACGCAGGATGGCTGCCGAGAGCGCGTTGTGGCGCGGGCTCCCGCCAGCCATGGCGAACACCTCGCCTCGGCAATACTCGTGCCGCTCGACCTGCTCCCGCTCCCAAGCGAGGTATTCGGCGGCGGTCATAGAGGTGGACGGTAGGCCCATCGGCCCCATCCTATCAGCTCGTGCGCGCGAGGGCGACCGGGACCACGATATACCAAGGTGCGCTCGGCTTGGTGACGTCATGATTGCGCACCCCTCGGGCCTCACCATTCGCCCTGGTTGGGCATCGACGCCCAAGGCTCGCGCGGCGGCAGAGCCTCGCCGCGCTGCAAGAGCTCGATCGAGATCTGATCCGGCGAGCGTACGAAGGCCATGTGCCCATCCCGAGGTGGCCGCAGGATCGTCACGCCGCCCGCCTGCAGCCGCTCGCACATCGCGTAGATGTCGTCGACCGCGTAGGCGAGGTGGCCGAAGTTGCGCCCGACCGAGTAGGGCTCGTCGTGATCCCAGTTATGGGTCAGCTCGAGCTCGGGGGCGCCAGGCTCGGTTGCGAGGAACACCAAGGTGAAGCGCCCGGAGGCGACCTCGCGTCGGCGCTGCTCTCGTAGCCCGAGCAGCGCGAAGAACTCGAGCGCTGCGTCGAGGTTCCGAACGCGGATCATGGTGTGGAGGTACTCGAGGGGCATGTCGAGCGGGATACTACATCCGACACCCAAGGGTCATGATCGAGCCGTCGGGGACACGAGCGATTCAATCTCAGAAGATCACCCGGAAGAGCCTGACCACGCCCTGCGCGTCGAGCAGCGCGATCTCGTCGATGAGGTCGCCGTCGCGATCACCGGCCGCCAGCGCCGCGGTGCCCACGAAGGGGAACGACGCGAAGCAGGCCTGTGGGAAGTCGGGCCAGTTCCACACCAGCCCCACGTCGGTCGGGCCGGCTACG
>CBFGLP010000705.1:0-2041 GCA_965649595.1 uncultured Myxococcales bacterium
CGCATACGCGTCCTTCGTGTCCGGCACGATCATCGGGACACTGCGAACCCAGTGCACGTCGCCCCGGAGACGAACCAAGCCCCCCTCTGGGGGGCCAATCGGACGTCTACGAACCCGAAACCAGCCCACCGAGATCGCGCAGCGATCTCGCGGCCGCAAAGCGGCCGTGCGTGGCAGAGTGCACCCCGTCTGTGGGGGGCAAAATAGGCTAGTCTCCGCCGACTCCGGGTCCCCGGAGCCGAACATCCGAGCGCGCTCATGTACCCCGTCCTGTTCAACCTCGGTGACACGCCGATCTACGCCTACGGCTTCCTGATCGCCCTCGCATTGATCCTCGGCTGGGTGCTCAGCCTCCGGCTCGCCCGCGCGGACAAGCTCCCCGCCGATCTGCTCGGTACCAGCTACGTGATCTCGGTCGCGGTCGGCCTGATCGCCGCGCGGGCGATGTGGCTCTTTCAGCACCCGGAGCGCTCGGGCGACATCTCCGAGCTCATCCAGCTGCAAGCTGGTGGTCTCGCTGGTGCTGGAGGCATCCTCGCGGGCCTGATCGTCGCGGGTGTCTACTGTCAGGCCAAGAACATCCCGCCCTGGGCGTGGCTCGACTGCGTGGCGCCGGCGTTCCTGCTCGGCGTCGTGCTCGAGCGGGTCGCGGCCTTCCTCTCGGGCGCCGACTTTGGTCACTACGTCGATCCGCACTCGTTCGTGGCGACCGTGTTCCCGGCCGAGTCGCCGGTCTACGACATCCAGCGGCGCGAGTGGTCGGGGCTGCGCTTGCCCGCAGATCACTCGCTGCCCGTGCATCCTTCGCAGCTCTACGCGGCCGTGGCCGCGCTGCTCGGCTTCGCGATCACCTTCGTGATCCGCTCGCGTCGACGCTACTCGGGGCAGGTCGCCCTGTTCGCGCTCGGCTACTACGCGATCGTCCGCTACCTCGTCGAAGATCCCTTCCGTTACGACGGAAC
This sequence comes from uncultured Myxococcales bacterium, assembly GCA_965649595.1. Taxonomy (GTDB): domain Bacteria; phylum Myxococcota_A; class Polyangia; order Nannocystales; family Nannocystaceae; genus Plesiocystis. The sequence goes on from CBFGLP010000705.1 coordinate 963, forward strand.
GCCGACGATCGCCGGGCCGGTCACACTCGGACAGGTCGCCGCGATCGCGATCGTGATCGTCGTAGCGCTCACGCACTTCACTCGCTTGGCCAAGGTCGCCGAGAGCCCCAGCGAGCTCGCGCAATGGACCGGCGGCCCGTGGACCCCCGGCTACGAGGATCCGGCCAAGGCCGCCAAGAAGAAGAAGTCGGGCAAGAAGAAGGCGTCGGCGCAGGGCGAGAAGGCGACCGCCGGGAAGCCCGAGAGCAAGGCCAGCGAGCCTGAAGGAGACTGAGATGGTCGATCGCATGCCCGTCGTGCTGCTCCATGGGGCGATGCGGCGGGGCGTGGGCATGCGGCCGACCGCCAACTTCTTGCGCCGTCGGGGCTTCGACGCGCGGGCGTTCGACTACGCGACCCGCCGCGCCGACCTCGACACGCACGCCGAGCACCTCGAGGATCAGCTGCGCGCGTGGTTGGGCGAGCGCGAGGTCCCGGTGCTCGGGTTCTTGACCCACAGCATGGGTGGTGTGGTCGCGCGCGCGTTGCTGGCTCGGCCCTCGTTCCTGCAATGGATCCCGCGCCAGCGCATGGTCATGCTCGCGCCGCCGAACCGCGGCTCGGCGCTCGCCCGTGCACGCCACGGGTTTCGCCCCTTTCACTGGCTCTACGGACGCGCCGCCGACGAGCTGCAGCCCGAGCGGATCGCTCGCCTTCCCCCTCCCCCGCCGACCTGCGCGACGCTGATCTTGGTCGGCGGTCGCGGTGGAGAGCGTGGCTACAACCCACGGCTCGAAGGTGACAACGACGGCGTCGTAGCTCGCTCCGAGTCGGTGCTGCCTGGCATCGAGCCGCGCTTCGTCGGAGGCGTGCACTCGTTCTTGCAGTGGCGACCGAGCGTGCTGGAGATCGCGGCCGAGTTCCTGGCGGGCGAGCGCAGCGATCCCGAGGGGGCTCACCTTACGAGGTCAGCCCGGTCGAAATGTGGGAGCTCGACAAATACCCCGACTGCGAGCTCCCGACCGATGGCACGAATGGGTGCTCGTACGACTATGCTCGCCTCGCACCCGGACAACCTCGGCGGCCGTGCGTGGCTGAGT
>CBFGLP010000706.1:0-1507 GCA_965649595.1 uncultured Myxococcales bacterium
GCAGCGAGGTCCACAGCCGCTCGAGCCCAACCAAGGGCGAGCCCTCGCCCAGCTCGCCGAACACCCCCCAGGCGAGCACGAACAGGCCGAACACGACGAACGCGAGCTGGACCGCGTCGGTCAGCGTCACCGACCACATGCCACCGAGCAGCGTGTAGGCGATGCCGACCGCGGCGACGACCAGGATGCCCCAGGTGAGCGGGATGCCGAACGAGATCTCGAGCATGCCCGCGAGCGCGACGTACTGGGCGGCGATCCAGCCGAAGTAGCTCGGCACCATCAGGATCGCCGACCACCGCTCTGCTTTGGGTCCGTAGCGGCGGCGGTAGAAGTCGCCGAGCGTCAGCAGGTTCATGCTCCACAGCGGCCCCGCGAGCAGCCAGCCGGCGAGCAGCAGGCACACGCCCGCGCCGATCGGCTCGAGCGCGGCCATCCGCAGGCCACCCGCGCGGACCTCGTCGGTCGCTGCCAAGAGCGTGCCCGCGCCGAACCAGGTCGCCAGCAGGGTCGGGCCGGCGAGCAGCAGGGGCAGGCGGCGACCAGCGACCAGGAAGTCCTCGTTGGTCTCGACCCGGCTGCGCGCCCACCAGCCGATGCCGAGCATCACGGCGGTGTAGAGGATCACCGTGATGGCGAGGACGGTCTGAAGGTCGGTGGAGGACTCCACGGGGGCGGCGATGGTAGAGCGGGGCGCCTGCTCGGAAAAGCAGGCGTGACCGATTCAGCGCGGAATCGGGCACAGCCGCCAGAGGAACTCCGGCTCGCGCTCGCGAATCGACTGCTCGACGGGCTCGCGCAGCTCGATCGAAAACAGCCCCACGAGCAAGCGCTCGACCAGCACCGGGCTCATGTCATAGGGCGGGCCGCCTTCGTTGCCGTGGTTCCACAGCAGCGCGAGCATCTGCCCCTCGGGGTGAAGCGCCAGCATCATCTCCTCGAGGTAGGGCCGGCGATGCTCGGGCGGCAGGGCGCACAGGCAGGTCTGCTCCCACACGAGGTCGAAGTGGCCGCGCAGCTCGACGGGCAGGCGAGTGACGTCGGCCTCGAGCACGCGGACGTCGAGGCCCTCGTCGCGGGCGCGTCGACGCAGCGACTCGACGGCCAGCGGCGCGAAGTCGATCGCCACGACCTCGTGGCCGCCGCGCGCCCAGGCGAGCGCGTCGTGACCATGACCTGCGCCGGGCACCAGCACGCGGCGACGCTTGGTGAGCGAGGCGATCAGCCGCTCGAGCACCGGCGGCGGGCGACCGAGGTCCCAGCGATCGGTGCGTTCGGCGTAGCGGGCGTTCCATGACTGCGGATCGTCGGTGGGCATGGCGCTCCTTCGGGTTCGTCAGTCGAGGATAGCTGGCGTACGAGCGGGAGGCGGGCGCCGCCGATCACTCGACCGGCGCGCCGCTCTCGAACCCGATGCCACGCGCGCGCTTGCTCGTGCCATCCTCGCAGCCCGGTGAGCCCGACCGCCGAGCCACTTCCTTCATCCCCACGCCTGCGCGACCGCGTGGCC
>CBFGLP010000707.1:0-4172 GCA_965649595.1 uncultured Myxococcales bacterium
AAGCCGCCGTGATGCTGCGCGAGCTCGGCTTGATCCCTCGTCGCACGATCCGGGTGGTCCTGTTCACCAACGAGGAGAATGGCCTGCGCGGCGGAAAGGCGTACTTCGAGGCGCACGGGCAGGAGGTCCACGTCGCCGCGATCGAGGCCGACAGCGGCTCGGCTGCGCCCTATGGGTTCGGCATTGGTGAGCACGACCAGCCCACGGGGTTCGAGGATCTGCTGCCCTTTGCTCCCCTGTTCGAGGGCCTCGGCGCGCACAACTTCCACGCTGGCGGCGGTGGGGCGGACATCAGCCCGCTGACCAACGCGGGCGTGCTCGGGCTCTCGGTCCACCCCGACACCAGCCACTACTTCGATCTCCACCACAGCGACGCGGACACGATCGACAAGATCGCGCCTTTCCATCTCGAGCGAAACGCCGCCGCGATGGCGCTGATGGCCTACATCTTGGCCGAGCGCGACCTGCCCGAGCCGCCCGCCGCTCCTGCGCCCGCGCCCGCCAACTGAGCCGAATGTCATAACGTCATGGCCAAGCTCTATTTTCGCTACGGCACGATGGACAGTGCCAAGACCATGAACCTGCTGGCGGTCGCGCACAATTACCGCCAGCAGGGCAAGAAGGTCGCGCTGCTCAAGCCACGGCTCGACGACCGGTTCGGGGCCGACGTGATCGCCTCGCGCTCGGGTCTCGAAAAGCGGGTCGATCTCTTGCTCGAAGCCGACAGCGAGCTGGATTCGTCATACTTCGCCGACCTCGACTGCGTGCTGGTCGACGAGGCCCAGTTCCTCTCGCCCGAGGTGATCGAGCAGCTGCGCGCGCTGACCCGCACGCACAACGTGCCGGTGATCTGTTATGGCCTGCGGACCGACTTTCGAACCCGGCTGTTCCCGGGCAGCAAGCGCCTGCTCGAATTGGCCGACTCGATCGAAGAAGTAAAAGTCACCTGCCAGTTCTGCAATCGCAAGGCGATCTTCAACATGCGGTTGCTCGATGGTCAGCCGGTGTTCGAGGGCGAGCAGATCCAGATCGGCGGGAACGAGAGCTACGTGCCGGTCTGCCACCAGTGCTTCGAGGCGAAGCTCCCGGGGGCGATCGAGCAGGCCTACGACGACGGGTCGGGCTGAGCGATGGCCGGGCGGGATCCCGAGCTCGCCAAGCCGGCTCTGCGAGCGTTCGGGGACCTGCTGCGCGGGCTCGAGGCCAGCGGCTCGGTCGGCGAAGATCCTCGCCACGTTCACGCCGGGTTGATCACCGTATTGCTGCGGTTGGTGGTCATGCTCTACGCCGAGGCTCGTGGGCTGATGCCGGGCTTGGGTGTCGCACGGCTGTTCGAGCAATTACACGCCGACCCAGAGCGCTTCGATGCGTGGCCGCGGCTGCTCGCGCTCTTTCGTCAGCTCTTCGATCCCGACGAATATCCCTTTCTCGAGCGCGCTCATGCAATCTCCGATCTGGTCGTCCGTCGCGTGCTCGCGAATCTGCTGGTGGTCGACTATCGCGAGCTCGACGTCGAGCAGCTCGGGTCGGTCTACGAGGCCCTGCGCTCGACCGAGCAGCGCCGCCGGTCTGGGTCGCACTATACGCCGCGCTCGCTGACCGAGCCGATCGTTCGCACGACCTTGCGACCGCTCCTGGAAGATCTCGGCGAAGCGCCGACCCCTGCGCAGATCCTCGATTTGAAGGTTTGTGATCCGGCGATGGGCTCGGGCGCGTTCCTGCTCGAGGCGTGCCGACAGCTGGCGGATGCGCTGGTGGCCGCGTGGGTCAAGCACGGCTGCGTTCCAAGCGACATTCCGCCGGACGTCGACCGGGTCATGCACGCGCGGCGGCTGGTCGCCCAGCGCTGCCTCTACGGCGTGGACAAAGACCCATTCGCCGTGAGCCTGGCCAAGCTGTCTTTGTGGCTGGAGACAGCGGCGAGCGATCAACCCTTTACGTTCCTCGACCACGCGCTCGAGCACGGCGATTCGCTGGTCGGGCTGACGCGACGGCAGATCGCCGCATTTCACTGGAAGGAATCGAAACCAATCGATTCTCCGCCGAAGGACCTGTGTTTGGCCGGGGATCTGGTGATCGCAGCGTTCTTCTCGTCCGAGAGAGCCAAGCCACGCGAGCGGCGGCGGGCGGAGTTACTGGAGAAGATCGAGGCCTGGCAAGCGAGCGGCGAGGGTGGGGAGCACCTGCGCTCGCTCGTCGCCGCGATGCGGACGGCCGACCGCGCGATCCAACCCTTTCACTGGGAGCTCGAGTTTCCCGAGGTCTTCGATCGCCCGAATCCGGGGTTCGACGCGATCATCGGCAATCCACCCTTCATGGGCGGCCGGCACGTCACCGCGAGCTTGGGTGATCGCTACGCCGCTTGGCTCGTGGCCAAGCACCCGGGCTCCTCGGGCGGCGCGGACCTGGTCGCGCACTTCTTCCGGGTGGGGTTCGAGCTGCTGCGCGAGGGCGGCACCCTCGGGCTCATCGCCACCAACACGATCCGTCAGGGCGACACGCGGGCCGCCGGGTTGCGGTGGATCTGTGAGCATGGCGGGCATATCTACGCGGTCGCCAAGCGGCGCTCGTGGCCAGGTAAGGCCGTCGTCGTCGTGAGCGTCGTGCACCTTCGCAAGCGCGTGGCTGTCCGGGCCAGGACCATCGACGGGCGCGAGGTCGAGACGATCTCCGCGTTCTTGTTCCACCGCGGCGGCCACGACGATCCTGCGCCGCTGCGTGAGAACGCCAAGCTGAGCTTTCAGGGCGCCGTCGTGCTGGGGGCAGGCTTCGTGTTCGAGGATGGCAACCCGGATGCGACCGCGATCGAGGAGATGCATGGTATCCTCGAGCGCTCGCCTGCGACCGCGGAGCGGATCTTTCCATATATTGGCGGGCATGCGATCAATCATGAGCCGCGCCACCGACACCATCGCTACGTGATTCACCTCGGCGAAGCGAGCGAATCTGAAGCGCGAGCTCGCTGGCCGGAGCTCATGCACATCCTCGATGCCAAGGTCCGCCCCGAACGAGCGCGCAAGGACCCGGAAAAATACCCGCGGATGGTCAACGAGTGGTGGAAGTTCTGGAACTCGCGCCCCGAGCTCGAGCAGGCGATCGCGGGCCTGCGTCGCGTGATCGCTTGCGCGCAGACCAGTAAGTATCGGCTCTTCACGTTCTTGCCGAGTGCTCTGGTCTATGATCAAAAAGTCATCGTGTTTGCGTTCGAGTCGAGCGCAGCGCTGGCGGTATTGCAGAGCCGAAGTCATACATTATGGTCGGACTTCTTCGGATCGACCATGAAGGACGACCCGGTGTATACTCCGACCGATTGCTTTCGCACCTTTCCATTTCCTGCTGGGTGGTCGGAGCAGGTAGCGTTGGAGCAGGCAGGGCAGCGATATCATGAGTTTCGTGCCGAGCTCATGATTCGCAACGACCAGGGGCTGACCACCACGTACAATCGCTTTCACGATCCCGACGAGACCGCGGCGGAGATCCTCGAGCTTCGCGAGCTGCACGACCAGCTCGACCGCGCCGTGCTCGACTCCTACGGGTGGACGGATCTGCGAGCGCGCTGCGAGTTTCTGCTCGACTACCAGCTCGAGGATGAGGAGGCTGGCAGGCGCAAGCAACCCTGGCGCTACCGCTGGCCGGATGTGGTCCAGGACGAGGTGCTTGGCCGGTTGCTCGCGCTCAATTGTGCGCGCGCAGACGCAGAACGTCTCGGCCCAGAGCCTCGCGCCTGAGCGGACGGCGTGAGCGGATCGAGCCCTGCTGCTCGGGTCAGCCCGTACGCGTTTACACGTAGAGCCCCCTTTGTCGCGGGATGACGAAGGCGCAAGCTCGCACGATCGGCGGCGAGCTAACCCAATCAATACATTGTACGCGTTTACACCCAACGGGTGGTGCGAGGCCCTAATTTGGGTGCAAGCCAACGCATGGGGAGGGCCTTTCCGATCATGGAGAGCGCTCCCTATTCGAACAGTGGCTCCCCGGGTCGCTGCGCGCGGCTCTGTCCCGAGCGCAGGTCTTAGAATTAACTCGCCCGCGCGCAGCGCCCCGGGGAGCCACTGTTCGAGGAGGGAGCGCTCTCCATGATCGGAAAGGCCCTCCCCATACGTTGCCCTGCGCCCGAATTAGAGCCTCGCACCACCGGTTGGGTGTAAACGCACACATCGACACAATCGATT
>CBFGLP010000708.1:0-5596 GCA_965649595.1 uncultured Myxococcales bacterium
CCACGACCGACGACACCACGACCGACGACAACGGCACCGACGACGACATCGGCACCGAGGAGACGGGCGATGGCGACGGTGACACGACCGACACCGCCGACACGACCGACGACGCCACCGAAGACACGGGCCCCGCGGGCATGTGCGGTTGGGATCCTGCGAGCAGCTATTACGCGTGCGGCTTCGAGGGCGAGGATCCGGAGGGCACCAACCCCATCGCTTGCCCCGAGGGTCTCGTCGAGGACGCCGAGTGTGGCGAGGTGACCGGCAACGGCTGCTGCGACACCAACGGCGACCTCTGGTACTGCGGCGACGACGGCACGTCGACCTTCCTGGTCAAGGAGTCCTGCCCGGCCTGACCCGGTCCGCAGGCACCTAATCGAGCCTGGCCACCGTGGTCAGGCCGAGCACGAGAGGCCGGCGCTGCCGGCCTCTTCTATTTGGTTTCCGACGCCCGAAGGCCAGGCACAGCCAGAGCGGGGAGGACTGCCGAGGCCGCCCGGACTCAGCTGTCCTGCTTGCGAACGCGCTTGCGCAGATCCTCGAGCTTCCCACGTAGATCTTCGATCATGGCCCCCGCCGACTCGCCCACCTCTTGCGCGACCTCGCTGGCCTTTGCGGATGCGACCTTCTCGGCTTGCTGCAGATGAGGCTGCAGCTTCTGCCAGCTCTCGCGCGCCTCCTCGCCGGCGGTCTTGAGACCCTTCTCGATCTCCGCTCGCAGCGTCTTGAGCTCGTCCAGGCCCTTCTTGAACAGATCGTTGTCGGCCATGTGTCGGTTCCTCGGAGCAGGACGATACGCCCTTATCGCCGCTCGACCAGAGCCCGGGTCGAATGTCCGTCAGCGCGGCGACGGGCGCGGGACCAACAAGAAGTCGACGTGCGCCCAAGCCCACCCGAGCGCGGGACCCTTCGAGCCGGAGGATAATCGAAGCGCCCCCGGACTCGACCACTCGGTCCGACGCGGATCGGCGGGGGCCGGGATCAGCCGGTCCATTGGGATCGGTCGACGGCTGGCCAACGAGATCAACGAGACCGTGCGCGGGCGATCGCGAGGCAGCTCGTCGGGCCAGCGCGTCAGCAGCTCGAACGCGCGCCGCCCTTTGCCCGTCAGCGGGACCCCGCGGGGCGCCTCGGGATGCAGCGAGCGCAAGCGACCGCTCGGCGCCAGCTCGACCAGCGCGATCGTCCAGTCGGGCTCGTCGGAGCCGATCCGCTCGAGCTCGACGACCAGCCGCTCACCTTCGTAGACCCGCTCGGGCAGCGGGCGGCCCCCGAAGTCGTCTTGCACGAGGCAGCGCCAGCGAAGCGGGAGCTGGCCCGTCGGCGTCGGCTCGCCCTCGTCGAGCGCCGCACGGAGCAGATCGACACGCGCGAGATCCTCGAGGTGAGCGACCACCGATCGCACATGCGAGTCATCGCTGGACCACTCGGATCGGCGGAGCAGCTCACCATCGGGGCCGCGGATCTCGACCACGGCGTCCCCGATCTCGACCCGTGCGAGCGGCTCCGCCACCGACGTCGGCCAGAGCCCCGGGGTAGCCGCTATCGCGGTCCGCAATGACGAGAGTGCGGCGCTCGGCCCCACGAGATCGATCGGCACCCGCTCGCCCGGATCGAGCACCAGCGCGAGGCTCCGCGGCGACTGTCGTGACCCGCTCTCGATGATGACCCGGGCCTGATCGAGGCCGACCTGCGCGACGCTGGCGGACGCGATCGGCTGCAGCTCGAGATCCTCGGAGCACAGCGAGTCGACGATCACCACGCGATCGCCCTGACGCAGCCCCCGAAGCAAGCCGACGTCGAGCCAACCGGAGCCTGGCTCGGGATCGGGCCGGTACCCGACCACGAAGAGATCCTCGAGCTCGATCGCCGAGCGGGACAAGAGCAGCCGCTCGCGCGGGCCCGCGATCGCCAGCCACAGCTCGTCCACTTCGTCCGGCGCGCTCGAAGCCGCTTCGAGCACGCGCTCGTGCAGCACGCACTCGAGCGCCCCCCAGACGACGCGTTCGACCTGCGAGCCCCACTCCCACAAGAGCTCGGTGAGCGCCCGGATCACGAGGCCGGTCGCGCTCGGTCGAGGGGCCGAGGAGATCACGATCGGCAGCTCGTCCGGCAGCGGGGCCGGGTCGACCTCGACTGGATTGCCTGGCTCAGCTCGCTCGGCCGCCCACGTGCTGAAGATCAACGTCAGGTTGTCGCAGCGTTCGTGCAACTCGAGCCAGCTCGTGCGCGAAAGGCCGAGCCTCGCCAACACGTCGCTCGCAGTGGACTGCACGAGCCCCGTGCGCTTCTGCAGGTCGCTGGGCACAGCCAAGCCAGGGCCGAGGTAGTGGATCAGCAACACATCGTCCGCTCGGGTCTCGTCCACGAAGACCGCCCAGCGGTCTCGAGCCGATTCGTCCGAGCCGAGGCTCGAGTCGACCGAAAAGCCCAACGCCTCGAGCACCGGAGCGAGAGTGGACAGCTCGTCGCTCGCGGGGCCTGCCTGGCCTAGTAGCAGTGCGCGTCGCCGCGCGCGTTGTCGCACCTCGGGCACCTGCCTGCTCGAGCCTTCGCGCATCGACTCTTTCGTGTCATTCGGGCCCTGACCGATGACGTCAGCCGGCTGTGAAATCGCACGTCGTTTCGCGATCGGGCCCTCGGCCCAACGAAAAAGGCCGGCGTCGGCCGGCCTCTTCGCTCGTGCCCCCACGGGGCTGACGGACGACCTCACTTGGGGTTCAGGTCGGTGTCGTACTCGACGATCTTCGCGTCCTTGAGGTAGTCGACGTTGGCCAGCTGCTCCTTGATCTTCTTGGCCTTGCCGACGATCACGATCACCGGAACCGGGTGCACGTGCTTGGCCGCGGTCTCCTTGATGTCGCTGACCTGGACCTTGCGGACGTCCTCGATGTAGGTGTTGTAGTAGTTGTCCGGCAGGTTGTAGGTCAGCATGGTCGCGACCTTGCCCGCGATCTGCGACGCGGTCTCGATCTGCAGCGGGAAGCTCAGCGCCATGTTGTCGATCGCGTTTTGGACGTAGGCCGCGTCGGGATCCTTGGTCCGCAGGTCGCCGATGTGACCGAAGAGCGCGTTGAGCATCTCGTCGACCTCCTTGGTCTGGGTCGAGATGCGGAACTCGCCGACGGCCTTCTGCGCGCTCTGGTACGCGTGGATGTTGTAGGTCAGCTTGCGGGTCTCCCGGATGTCGCGGAAGAGCACCGAGCTCATGCCGCCGCCGAAGTACTTGCTGACCGCCTGCATGCGGTTCCAGTCGGCGCTGTTGCGGGCGACCGAGTTGATGTTGGCGATCACGATGTCCGAGCTGATCTGGTTGCGATCCACGATGTGGACCGCGAGCTCGGTCGGGACGGCCTTTTGGTAGTCCTCACCCTTGAACTGCTCGAGCGGGTGGGCCGGGAAGCTGGTCGCGGGCGCCCAGGTGCCGAGCGTCTTCTCGACCTGCTTGCGGACTTCGTCCTTGGTGACGTCGCCCGAGAGGATCAGGTAGGCGTTGTTGGGTCGATACCAGGTGTCGTGGAAGGCCTTGATCTGGTCGACGGTCAGGCCGGAGATCTCGGCCTCGCTCGCCCACTGCTGGCCGTAGGGGTGGTTGGCCGGGTAGAGCAGCTTGCCGACCAGGCGCGAGGCCAACGCGCCGCCGTCCGACTTCTCGCTGGCGATCGCGACCTTGGTCTGCTCCTTGAGCTTGTCGAGCGCGGCCGGGTCGAGCTTGGGGTTGCGCGCGACGTCGTTGACGAGGTCGAGCGCGAGGCCGAGGTTGGGCTTGAGCACGCGAGTCGAGATGACCGCGTCGTAGGTGCCGGCCGAGGTGCCGAGGCTCGAGCCGACCTGCTCGATCGCCTCGTCGATCTGCGCCTTGGTCCGCTTCTTGGTCCCCTCGGACAGGATGCTCGCGGTCATGCTCGCGAGCAGCTCGTCGTGCACGGTGCCGGCCTTGATGACCAGCTGCACGTCGACTAGCGGGACCTCGTGGTTCTCGACCACGTAGACGACGAGCTTGTTGGGCAGCTCGAACTTCTGGATCTCGGGGAAGTTGACCGGCCGCTGCTCGGTCGGCGGGGGCGGCTCCGGATAGACGCGGGCCTCCTTGGCCGGCTCCTCGACGGGCGGCGGCGTGGTGTCGACGGGCGGCGTCGTGTCGGGTTGGTCGGGCTTGCAGGCGCTCAGGGCCACCGAGGCAGCCAGCGCCGCGATCGACATGCGGGAGATGCGATGAACGTGCGTGGTCATGACGGTTGCTCCTCGGGGATCAGCGGGCGCCCTCGGTCTTGCCGGGCTTGGCTTCGGGCTTGGCCGCGTCGGCAGGCTTGTCGGCCTTCGCGTCCGACTTGGGCGCCTCGGCGGCCGGCGCTGCGGTGTCGGCGGGCTTGCTGGCCTTGTTGGCGGGGACCATCTCGTAGAACACCCAGTTGCCGTTGAGGTACTCCTGGGCGACGCGCTTGATGTCCTTCGGCGTGACCGCGCCGTAGCGCTCGAGGTCGGTCAGCACCCGCTTGGGGTCGTTGTAGAAGAGCGCTCCGTTGGCGATCGCGTTGGCCCGCCCGGAGTTGGTCGCCAGCGTGCTGACGCTCTGTATCAGCTGCTGGTTGATCGCCTTCTCGAGCTCCTTGGCCGAGATGCCCTTCTTGGCGATCGTCTCGAGCTCCTTTTGCAGCAGCGCCTTGACGTCCTCGAGGTGCTTCTCGCCCTCGGCGTTGGGCACCGCGAAGAACACCATCGCGCCTGCGTCGCGGAACCCGAACAGGTGGCCGCCACCGGCCCCCGCGGTCCACTTCTTCTCGTCGGTCAGCAGCTTCGGCACGCGCGCCGACGAGCCGCCGAACAGGATGTTGCCGAGCAGCTCGATCGCGGCCCGGTCGGCGTGGTCGTCACCGACGGTCGGCCACGCCCAGATCCACTGGGCCTGCTGGGCCTTGTCGTCGGCGTACTGCTTCTCGATCTTGCGCCCGCGCTTGACCTCGCCGGTCGGCGCCGGCGGCTTGGGCTCGCCCTTGGCGATCCCGCCGAAGTGCTCGCCGACCTTCTGCTGCACGGTCGCGAAGTCGACGTCGCCGACGATCACCATGACCGCGTTGTTCGGCTTGTAGTAGATGTTGAAGAACTCTTCCGCGTCCTTGGCCGAGGCCGCGTTGAGGTCCTCGAGCGAGCCGATCGGCATGTGGGCGTAGGGCGTGCCCTCGAACAGCTCGCCGATCATCATCTCGAAGCCCTTGAAGAAGGGCTGGTTCTCGCTGCGATCCTTCTCGGACTTGACCGCGTTGCGCTGGACCTCGAACGCCTCGTCGGTGATCTCGAGGTACTGCAGGCGGTCGGCCTCACCCCAGAGCACCATGTCGAGGTACTGGCTGGGGATGTTGTGGAAGTACACGGTCTGGTCGAAGCTGGTCGCGGCGTTGACGTTGCCGCCGGCCTTCTCGGTGTACTCGCCGATCGCGTTGTCGGGCAGGTTCTTGCTGCCCTGGAACATCATGTGCTCGAAGAAGTGCGCGAACCCGGTCCGGCCAGCCTTCTCGTCGGCTCGCGCGACGAGAAGGCTGGCCGGACCGGGTTCGCGCACGTCTTCGAGCACATGATGTTGCAGGGCAGCAAG
>CBFGLP010000709.1:0-4053 GCA_965649595.1 uncultured Myxococcales bacterium
GCGTGTGCCAGCGCCAACGTGGCGCTGCGCAGCGCGATCGATGAGATCCGCCACCATGATCACGACATCGCCGTGCTGATCGGGCCGGTGCTCGACTTCTCGCAGATGGGCCCGCACGCGATGGCGCTGATGGGCGCGATCACGTTCCAGAGCTTCAACGACGAGCCGAGCAAGGCCAGCCGGCCTTACGACATCCGGCGCGAGGGCTTCGTCCCCTCGCACGGGGCGGCGTGCTTGGTCCTGGAAGAGCTCGGCCACGCGCTCGATCGCGGCGCTCGGATCTACGCCGAGGTGCTCGGCTGCACGTCGACCTCGGACGGCTCGCACCTGCCCGCGCCCTCGACCGAGGGCCAGGCGCGGACGATCACCCGCTTGCTCGCGCGCGCTGGGATCAAGCCCGAGCAGGTCGACTTCGTCTGCGCCCACGCCACTTCGACACCGCTGGGCGACCTGTCCGAGGTCAACGCCCTGCGCCAGGTGTTCGGCGACCACGTGCGCAAACTGAAGATCAACGCGCCCAAGTCGATGCTCGGTCACACCTGCTGGTCGGCGCCGGCGGTCGAGACCGTCGCCGGGCTCTTGCAGATGCAGCACGGCAAGCTGCACCCCTCGATCAACATCGAGCAGATCGACCCCGAGCTGAGCGACCTCGACGTCTGCGCCAACCGGGCCGTCGACCACCAGATCGAGATCATGCTCAAGAACTCGTTCGGGTTCGGCGGGCTCAACTGTTGCTCGCTCTTCCGCAGGTTCGACCCGAGCAAGTCGCTCTGATCGCGAGAGACACCACGATGTACTACTTCGTCACCGGGGGCTCGCGCGGGATCGGGGCCGGGATCGTCAAGGAGGCCGTCAAGGCCGGGCATGACGTCGCGTTCACCTACGTCGCCAACGCCGAGGCGGCCGAGCGCACGCGGGCCGAGGCCGAGGCGCTGCGCGTCGGGGCCAAGGTCCGCGCGTACAAGCTCGACGTCAAGGACTCGGCCGCGGTCGAGGCCGTCGCCGACGCCGTGCTGAACGACTTCGAGACGATGCAGGTCATCGTCAACTGCGCCGGGGTCAACCTCGACAACCTCGTGATCTCGATGTCGGACGAGGAGTGGCGCGAGGTGCTCGCGACCAACCTCGACGGCCCCTTCTACGTGTGTCGGCAGTTCTTGCCCACGCTCTTGTCCAACCGGTTCGGGCGGATCATCAACATCTCGTCGATCCAGCACAACGGCGGGACCGGGCAAGCCAACTACGCTGCGGCCAAGGCGGGCCTGCACGGGCTCACGCTCACGCTCGCCAAGGAGTACGGGCGCAAGGGCATCACCGCCAACGTCGTCGTGCCGGGCTTCTTCGACACCGACATGACCCGCGAGACCATGCCGCAGATCAACAAGGACTACTGGAAGCAGTACTGTCCGATGCCCAAGGGCCGCATGGGCCGAGTCGAGGAGCTGGCCGCGGTGGTCAACTTCTTGGCCGGCGAGGGCGGCGGGTTCATCAACGGCGAGATCATCAACGTTACCGGCGGGCTCGGCTGGACCTACTAGGTCGCCGAGCCCTTTCGTTCAACCACGAGGGAGCCAGACGCCATGAGCCAAACGTCGAGGGTAGGGATAGAAAAGATCTTTGCGTACCCCTGCACGCTGACCCTCGACATGGTCGCGCTGGCCGAGGCTCGTGGCGTGTCGCCGGCTCACCCGATCGACGAGCTGTGGGTCGAGTCGCGCTCGCTCAATCCAGTCTGGGAAGATCCGGTCACGATGGCGGTCAACGCCGCCCGCGGCGTGCTCGAGGGCGAGGACCCCGAGCAGGTCGAGCTGATCGTCGTCGGCAGCGAGTCGAGCGTCGACTACGGCAAGCCGATCTCGACCTGGGTGCAGCGCTTCGCCGAGGTCGGCCCGCACTGCCGCAACTTCGAGACCAAGCACGCCTGCTACGGCGGGACCGCGGGCCTGATGATGGCCGCCCACTGGGTCGCGTCCGGCATGGCGCGCGGCAAGAAGGCGCTGGTCGTGTGCGCCGATCAGAGCCGCGCGCACATGGGCAAGCCGTGGGAGTTCGTGCTCGGGGCTGCCAGCGTCGCGATGCTGATCTCCGACAAGCCCGATCTCGTCGAGTTCGAGCTCGACAAGCACGGCTACTGGACCCACGAGATCAGCGACACCTACCGGCCGACCGCGCGTCACGAGGTTGGCCACGCCGAGAACAGCTTGTTCGGCTACCTCGAGGCGATCGAGGGCGCCTGCGCGCACTTCATGGAGCGCATCGGCCCGATCGACTACGACCAGTACTTCGCCCGCCACGTCTATCACGTGCCGTTCGGCGCGATGACCTGGCGAGGGCACCGGGCCATCTCGCGCCGCTACCTGCCCAACATGGGCAACAAGGAGATCCGCGAGTACTTCGACCGCAAGGTCAAGCCGGGTCTCAAGTACAACCGCCGCTTCGGCGGCACCTACACCTCGGCGACCTTCCTCGCGCTGATGGGCACGATCGACAGCGCCGGCGCGGAGCTTCGGCCCGGCGATCGCGTCAGCATGTTCAGCTACGGCTCGGGCTCGTGCTCCGAGTTCTACGGGGTCAAGGTCGGCGAGCGGGCGCGCGAGATCGTGGCCGCGGCCGGTCTCGATCGCCGGCTCGACGCGCGGCGGCGCGTGACCGTGCCCGAGTACGAGGCGATCGAGGCCCAGCGGGCCACCTGCGTCGACAACCCGAGCTTCGAGACCGACAAGTCCAGCCCGGCCGGCCACTTCGAGCAGATCTACGCGGGCAAGCGCTTGTGCGTGCTCGATGGCGCCAACGAGTGGGAGCGACGCTACCGGCTGAGCTGAGCCGGGCGCAGGAGCGGACGACATGCGGCTTCGCTGCGATCGCAAGGACGGCCCGGTCTGGCGGGTCCACCTCGAGCCCGGAAACAAGGCCGAGGTCGTGTTCGACGGCGAGGGCCTGCAGGAGCTCGACGATCTGCTCGACGCGGCCCAGGGCTCGCGTCGCTGTCGCGTGCTGGTGATCGAGAGCGCGCCGGGGGTGTTCTGCCGCGGCATGGATCTCGACTTCTTGATCGCCCACGCCGGCGAGGATCAATCCGAGCGGATCGGCGCCTACGCGCGCTGCATGGAGCGGCTGCGTGGCTCGGACAAGGCGGTGGTCTGCTTGATCGACGGTGAGGCGATGGGCGGCGGGGTCGGTCTGGCCGCGGCCGCCGACGTCGTGATCGCCACCGCTCGCTCGCAGTTCGCCCTGCCCGAGTGCGTGCTCGGGTTGATCCCGGCGATGGTCATGCCGCTGCTCTGCGAGCGCATGCCGGTGCAGAAGGCCCGCTGGATGGCGCTGTCGAGCCGCAACGTGAAGGCCGAAGAGGCGCTCGAGCTCGGCTTGGTCGACGAGATGGTCGAGGGGCCGATCCAGCTCGAGCAGGCGCTCCGTCGCGTGCTCAAACGACTCTTGCGAGCCAGCCCGCGCGCGGTCGCTCGGCTCAAGCGCTACTCGAGCGAGATCGCTAACTTGAGCCGCATCGACGCGCTGCAAGCCGGCGCCGAGCGGACCTCGCAAGACCTACTCGAGCTCGAGACCATCGCCGCGATTCGAGGCTTCATCGCCGGAGAGTCGCCGCCTTGGTTCGAGCGCTACCGACCCGGAGGAGGTCGTCCTTGATGCGTGGGGACAGCATAGGCAAGCCCAATTCATCGCCCGCGGGCGAGACGTCCGTCGCAGCACCCGCGGAGCACCCGACGGGCCCCGTCAGCCTGAGCATCGACGATCAAGGCATCGCCGAGCTGTGGATGCACGACGAGGCCGGCAAGAACGCGTTCTCGCGCGACTTCGTCGACGCGCTGCTGGTCCAGATGGCCGCGCTCGCCCGCGACAAGCGAGCCAAGGTCGTGATCCTCCGCGGGTTGCCCGAGGTGTTCTGCGCCGGCGGAGATCGGCGGGTGCTGCTCGCGCTCGCCGAAGGCAACCTCGCGCCCTACGACCTCGAGCTGACCAGGACCTTGCTCGAGCTCCCGGTCCCGACGATCGCCGCGATGGAAGGCCACGCGGTCGGCGGGGGCCTGGTGTTCG
>CBFGLP010000710.1:0-4581 GCA_965649595.1 uncultured Myxococcales bacterium
GCACCGTCGGGAGCCGAGATCGCGTCGCACAGGCTGCAGGGAGCGACCCCGAGCAGGATCCGATCCCCGAGCAGGCTCCGACCCCGATCACCCCTCGCGCCGCAAGGGATGATCCAAGATCGGCAACCGCTCGTGCTCCCCTCGCTCGACCACCAGCTCGAGCCCGTCGAGCAGCATCGCCGGCGTCGTGATCTGAGCGTCGACCGTGTACCCGAGCAGCCCCTGGATCCCGATCCCGCCGGCGTACCCGCCCATGCCCGGGCTGACCCGGATCGGCAGGGTCTCGGGCTTGTCCCCAACCACCCGGATTCGTCGGAGCACTCGCATCGACACCGGCGCGATCAAGGCCCCGCGCACGAGCGTGCGCTTGCCTTTGCTGTCGAGCTTGAACACTCGGCTCGGCAGCGGCAGCGAGACCTTGCGGCCGCTCGTGTACATGCTCGCGCTGTCGCGTGGCGCCGGACCCAGCACCGTGCCGTCGCGCAGGCTCTCGATCACGAACGCGAACTCGTAGCCGTCCTCGCGGGCGCGACGGAGCAGCTCCTTCTCGAGCGCCGCTTGGCTCATGCCCTTCTTGCGGCTGGTCAAGGTCAAGTTGGAGATCGACGGGCCGATGTTGCCGAGCGGGGACACGCGCGCGTGGCCGTTGCTGCGATCGATGTGATCGTTGGGGCGGTTGGCCATCAGCAGCGTGTGCAGGACGCCCGCGCGGACCAGCTCGACGCGCTCGGCCGGGACACCCTCGGCGTCGAGCGTGTAGTGACCGAGGCCCTGCGCGAGCGGATCGTCGACGAGATCCAGGAACTCGGGCATCACCGGCTTGCCGAGCTGATCCTGCCAGTGCGGCTCGAGCTCGCGCAGGCGGCCGTAGTCGGTCAGCGGCGGCGGATCGCCGCTGGCGTGCTCGGGGATCGTGCTGGCGAGCAGCTGCGCGGCGGCTAGCGGCGAGAGCAGGATCGGGCCGTCGTAGTCCTCGTCGAGCATCGGCGCGGCGGCCAGCTCCTCGAGCTCGCGCAGGACCTGATCGACCAGCGCAATGCCTCGCTCGCGCAGCTCGTCGGCCTTGGGCAGGTGCTGGAAGTGCAGCGCGAGGCCGTGATCGAGCTGCATGCCGTCCTCGGCCTGCACGTCGGCGATCACACCGAGCACTGCACGATCCCGCCGGTGGCCGAGCACCCGCCGGACCGCGACCGGCTGATCGGGCAGGCGATCGCTGGCGAGGCTCAGCTCGTGGCTGCGCGCGAGGTTGATGATCACGTCACCGTTGTCGATCTTGGGGTGCGACCCGAAGCGCGACGAGAGCTCGGCGACCAGCGCGTGCAGCTTGGCGCGATCGAAGTCGACCGGCTCGAGGCTCGGGTCTTGGATCTGCTTGGGGTCGCTGCTCCAGCCGATGTCCACGACCGGCGTGGGCGCGGGGCCGTGATCGGGCGGCAGCTCCTTGTCGGCGAGCCGATCGATCGCGTTGAGCTTGCTCTTGTAGGCCGCGCTCGCGCCCCGATAGCTCTGGTCCATCGCCAGCCACAGCCGCTTGCGCGTGGCCTGGGCGCTCGGATCGGTCGGCAGGCGGAACTGCGGCTCGATGTTGCCGCCGTAGTAGTTGGTGTTGTCGCGCTCGCGCGAGCCGACGAACACGGCGACCATCGCGTAGCCGTCGCGGCCCTGCTCGTCGACGGTCACACCACCATACGATCCGTCGAGGCTGAGGCTGTCGGTCCGATTTGTCCACAGCGCCGCTGCGTAGGGCGGGTCGGCGTCGGGCAGACGCAGGTCGGTGATGCCGCGGGCCAGCTCGTCGAGCATCCCGGCGATCTCGGTGCCCGGCGCAGCGGTGATCGAGCCGCTCGTCGAGGCCACAGCAGGCTCCTGCGCCAGCGCTTCACGCAAGGGCAGCAGCTCGCCGATCACCGCCGAGAGCCCGACCACGCTGCTTCCAACCAAGAACTCGCGTCGCGTGGTCACTGGGCACCTCCCTTCAGGGTCATCGGCGCAGGCAAGAGCGGCGGCTTGTCGCGCTCGTGCATCGACCGCTCGATCTCCAGCTTGCTGAGCAGCAGCGAAGGGCTGACCGCGCTGACGGGCACCCAACCGCTCTCGGCCCCGCACACGCCGTTGAAGATGCCGGGCTTGTCACCCGCGGCGACGATCGTCTCGAACGCGGCCAGCGGCGTGCCGACGATGTCGGTCCCGCGGACCAGCTCGTCGGGCCGACCGTCGGTGTACACGCGATAGACCAACAGCGGCTGGACCTTGAACGCCTGCGGGCCGCCGCGATCGGTGATCGTGTAGCCGCCCTGGATGTCCGAGATCCACAGCCCGTAGGGCTTTCCCTGCGCCTTGGCCTCGGCGATCAAGCGCTCGCGCAGCTCGCCGTCGGGCACGGTCTCGCGCGCGCTGACGATCAGGTTGCCTTGCCGGGCCACGACCATGTTGCCGCGCTCGCGTCGGCCGTGACCGTTGCTCTGCTCGAAGGGCGCGACGACCGAGCGCGAGAGCAAGAAGCCCTTCAACACTCCGGCCTCGACCAGCGACGCGCGCTGGGCCACGACCGCCTCGTCGTCGACGAAGTAGTGACCGTTGAGCGGCGTGCCGTCGATCGTCGCCAAGCTCGGATCATCGTAGACGTCGATGAACTCGGGCAGGATCCGCTGGCCGAGCATCTTGGTGAAGGTCTGGCCCTCGTAGTCGTCTTTTTGCCGGTGGCCTTCGAGGCGGTGCCCGAAGATCTCGTGGAAGAACACGCCCGCGGCCGGTCCCTCGAGCACGGCCGGGCCAGTGTAGGGCTCGGCGATCGGAGCCTCGCGCAGCGCCATCAGCTGCTCGCGCATCTGCTTGGCCAACGCGCGCAGCTGCTCGGGCTCGGGCAGCTGCTCGGGGAGGTGTCGCTCGAAGGTCATGACCCGCTGCAAGCCCATGCCGTCGTCCGCTTGCGCGCCCGCGAACAGCACGACCCGCACCCGCGTCCGCCCGGTCTGGACCTTGGCCCCCTGCGTGTCGACGTAGCTGCGGTTCTCGACCGTCGCGTAGAGCACCGCGGTCGCCTGCTGGACCAGCGGATCATCGCCGAGGATCGTCGACAGCTCGGTGATCGTCGGCGCCCACGCGTCGGCCAGCTTGTCGAGCTCGACGCTGCGCGGCGCCTCGATGTGCTCGAGCGGCTGTTCGACCAGCGTGAAGTCCGGGTGCTCCGGCTCGTCCTCGCGGGTCATCGTCGCCTCGTCGCTGACCGCCTGCGTCCACGCGTCGAACGCCTGCTGGTACTGGACCTCGGTCACCATCCACAGCGCCTGCGCGAGCGAGAGCGGATCGTCCTCGACGCTGACCGGCACGCCGGTGCCGAGCCCGTTGCCGCCATACCAGCCGTTGGTCGGGTGGCCGTTGTCGAGCTCGGTCGAGCCGACGCGCACGTCGACGTCGAGCGTGCGGTCGCGGTCGTGCAAGCGCTGGTCGAGCGCGCCGTCGTTGGCCTCGAGCACGAGCGAGTCGAGCGCGACGAGGTCGTAGGCCATGAAGTAGGGCGGCTGCTCGGCCAGCTCGGAGCTCTGCAGCTTGGCGAAGTTGGTCGCGAGCTCCCGCTCGAGGATCGGCAGGACCGGCGACGCGTCGCCCTTCGGCGGGGTCGAGGTGGTGGTCTCGAGGACCAGCGGCGGGCCCATCGGGGCGCGGGTTTTTCCGTTGTCGGGGCGGCAACCGAGGGTCAGGCCCAAGGCGAGTAGGGACGCGAAGAGGGCGCGGCGACGCACGCAGGGGAGCTTACTCGGGTTTCCTAGGGGTGTCGCGGCGGCGATGGCCCACGTCGCCGCGGCTTCGCGCGCTCGTCTCGAATGCGTCGAGATTCGAACGAGGCCTCGTAAATCCGATCACTCGAGCTCGATGCCGAGCGGCGAGCAGACCTTCTGCAGGCTGCCCTGATCCTTCGAGGCGACCTTCTTGTACGCCGACTTGGCCTTCGACGCGCTGCCCATCTTGCACGCGGAGATCGTCATCAGCACCGCGGCCTCGTTGCCCGCACCCGCGTCGTACGCCGACTTGGCCAGCTTGTATGCCTGGCTCGGGTTGCCGGCCATCGAGGCCTTGCGCGCATCGGCGAGCGCCTGGACGGGATCGACCTTGGGCTTGGGTGCGTCCGGCTTGGGGTCGGACTTGGGCTTGGTGGAGTCCGGCTTGGGCTTGGGCTCGACTGGGTCTGGCTCGGGCTCTTCGACGACGCCGTCGTCGGACGAGGGGGCCGGCTCGGATCCATCCTCGACCACCAGATCGGGCTCACCGGTGTCGGCGGGCGGCGGCTCGACCGGTCCGGTCGTCGTCGCGGGAGCGCCGGTGCTCGCGTCGGGCCCAGAGCCCGAGTCGGAGCCCGAGGTCGAGGGCGGCGGCGTCTTGGCGGCGTCGCTCTTGTCCGCGGCCTCGGTCTCGTCGCCACCTTTATTGCTCGCCGCGAGGAAGATGCCGCCGCCGATCAGCGCGAGCGCTGCGACGCCGACCGCCAGCCAGACACAGGACTGGGCCGCGGTCGTCGACCTCGCTGGCGGCCTGTCCGACGCCGGAGGTGGTGGGGGCCACGGCACGGCCGCGACGGCGACG
>CBFGLP010000711.1:0-4906 GCA_965649595.1 uncultured Myxococcales bacterium
CGGTAGCAGCCGAGGTCCATCA
This sequence comes from uncultured Myxococcales bacterium, assembly GCA_965649595.1. GTDB lineage: Bacteria > Myxococcota_A > Polyangia > Nannocystales > Nannocystaceae > Plesiocystis. The sequence continues at coordinate 23 of CBFGLP010000711.1, forward strand.
GGCGCTTGATCTTGGTCTGGACCTCGCGGCGGAGGTCACCCTCGACCTTGTAGTCCGACTCGATCACGCGACGGATGGCGCTGAGCTGCTCGTCGTTGAGGTCGTCGGTGCGGATCGAACCGCCGACGCCCGCCTTGCCCAGGATGTCCCGGGCCGACTGCTGGCCGATGCCGTAGATGTAGGTGAGCGCGATCTCGACGCGCTTGTTACGAGGGAGGTCGACTCCAGCAACGCGTGCCATGGGTCAGCCCTGCCTCTGCTTGTGCTTGGGGTTGTCGCAGATGACCCGGACGACGCCTGCGCGCCGGACCACCTTGCACTTCTCACAGATCTTCTTGACGCTTGCTCGCACTTTCATGACCGTTCTCTCAGTCGCGGCTCTGCGCTGCTCGGCTCGTTGTTGGACCTTCTCACCGCCCTGCAGGCGGTGACTCAGCCAGAATCACGCCACGACCCGGATCGAGGCTGGCCCGACGGACCAGCACACGTTGCCCCGTCCGATACTTCATCCCGAGTCGCTTGGACTCCTCCGAGAGACCCGCGACGAGCGGGCCGACGGAGCTATCGAGGCGGTACAGTTGCTGGGGCAACTCAGCGACGACCGTCGCCTCGAAGGTGGAAGTGGGTTGCATGGGAAACCAAGGAAAGACCCAGCCGGGTCGGCTGGGCGCGGAAGAATGCATCAGGGCCCCTAGGGTGTCCATAGGCCCGCCAAGCCCGAAACGGAGGATCTTCACGGGATTTGGCGCCGGAGATCGAGGCAGCACGAGCCTAGATCGCTCTTTCGCGTCGATGGCGCTGGCGGTGCTGCTCGTTCGGTCAGGATCGGCTGGCGCGCCTGCGGTCTTCAGGGGAGCTCCAGCCCGAGCGACTCGACCAGGCGCGTCAGCACCCCCCGGACCACCTCGAGCTCGCTCGGCCCCCCGAGCCGAGCGGCGTAGTCGGCCTCTACTTCTCGGATGATCGCGGCTCCTTCGTCGAGCAGCGCCCGACCTCGCTCGCTGAACCTCACGAGCTGGGCGCGGCCATCGCTCGGGTCACAGGTCCGCTCGACATAGCCGAGCTGCTCGAGCTCGTCGACGAGCTGACCGATCGCCTGCCGCGTCACTCCGGCGCGCCGAGCCAGCTCGCTCTGGCGCGTCCCTTCGATCCCGACGTTCATCAGCACCGCGTTGTGGGTGAGGCGGATCGCCTGGTGGCCCCTCGCGTGCAGGCCCGCGAGCACCCGCGCTTGGAAGTCGACCGCGAGCACCGAGCTCAGGCGGCCGAGGTTCTGTCGACGGACACGTTGGAGCTCGGTCTCGTCGAAGCGCTGACGGCTGCGCTTGGGTGCCATGCAGCGAGCATGGACGGGTGAGATTATTTGGTCAAGCTACTTGCCCAACTAGGCAAGCAACTTTATTATATGACTGTTCGTTCGAAGAGAGACCGCCATGATCGTCATTCGTGTCGCGTTACGAGTCAAACCCGAGGCCCGCAGCCACTTTGTCGAGCACATGCAGCAAGAGGTCCGCGAGACCCGGGAGCTCGCCGGCTGCGAGCGCTTCGAGTTGTTCGGCGATCTCGTCGACTCCGACCGATTCTTCATCTTCGAGGAGTGGACCGACCGCTCGGCGTTCTCGGCTTACCGTGACTCGGAGTTCTTCGCGCGAAACCGTCAGCAGATCTTTGCGCTGCTCGCCGACAAGCCGGATAGCGCTTATTATGCGAGCGAGCAATTCGGCCCCTGATACGCCACGGGGAGCACGAGGCTCTCCGGCGCCTCAGCGACGCACGCGAGGCCGGCTCTTCGGGCCCGACTCGGGGTCGCGGCTCACCTGCCCCTCGCGTCGCTCGCCCAACCAGATCGCGTGATTGCGACCCCGGTTGCTCCCGCGGTTGTCGACCCGATGGACCGAGGCACGAAAGCCCGCCCGCTCGAGTCGACGCGAGAACCCCCCCGCGTCCGAGAACGACCAGACCGCGTGCACGCCCCCGGGGCGCAGCGCCCGGTAGGCCTCGGTCAGGCCACGCATGCTGTAGAGCTGGCTGTTGTCGTCGTGCGCGAGCGGATCGGGGCCGTTGTCGACGTCGAGCAAGATCGCGTCCCAACGATCCCGAGCCGACCGAATCAACGCGGCGACGTCCCCCACGTGCACGCGCACGCGGGGATCCGCGAGCGGGTTGCCGGCCAGCTCGCCGAGCGGCCCGCGGTTCCACTCGACCACTGCCGGGACCAGCTCGGCGATATCGACCTCGGCGTCCGCCGGCAAGAGCTCGAGCGCGCCGGCGAGCGAGAAGCCCATGCCGAGCCCACCGATCAGCACGCGCATGCCAGGCCGAGAGCCGAGCGGCCCGAGGCCGACGGTCGCCAGCGCCCGCGCGCTCCGGTCATCGCGGCTCGACATCAGGTCCCAGCCGCCCACGTGGATCAGGTACTCGTGACCCCGACGGCTCAAGGTCATGAGCTGGCCGTCGGGTGTCGTGGTCTCGGCGATGCGCTCGAGCGGAAGCACGGGCGCTGTCTAACCGGCGAGGCTCACTTCGTCGAGGCCGCGCGGCGCGGCGCGGGTGTACCCTGGGCACATGTCGGATCTGGGCCCCCTGCACCGCCGCCTCCGTCGAGCGCTCGACATCTCCTCGCTGATCGTGTGCGCGAGCTTGGTTCCGGCTTGCGCGAGCAAGACCGACGACACGAGCAAGGGGCGCGACAAGCAGGCCGACCAGACCGACGGCAACACCCAGACCTCCGCCAAGCCGCCGGAGCCGCCACTCGAAGATGCTCCGACCACCGCGGTCCCGCCGGACCCCGAGATCATGCTGCCGAGCTGCCCGTCCGGTAAGTGGTGCGGACCCAAGGCGTTGATCGAGCCGCTCCGACGCAGCGATCTCAACACGCCGATCGAGGACGTCGAAGGCTGCCCAGGCGCGATCCAAGGCACCAACGAGATCGACGAGAGCAAGTTCGCCAGCCACCCGGGCCTGCCGCTCCACGGGGGGATGGTCGCCAACATCGACCCCGAAGCGACCAAGGCCAAGCGTGCGGGAGGTGAGCCAGACACCTGCTGCTACGCCTGGACCGAGCTGTGCCCGGGCGGGCGTCCGCTGCTGATCGACGGACGGCCTCGAGTCGCGAGCTTGCGAGCGGGCAGCGAGTGGTCGGCCGAGCTGCCCGAGCTCGCCGGGATCGCCGAGCTACCGGACCAAGTTCGGACCCGCGTCGCGCAAGCGTGGCTGCGCGACGCGTTGACCGAGCACGCGTCGATCGCCTCGTTCATGCGCGCCCGCGCAGAGCTGGCCGCGATCGCGGCTCCCTCGTCGCTGCTCGACGCCTGCGAGCGAGCGGCCGCGGACGAGGTCGAGCACGCGCGGCTCTGCTTCGGGTTGGCCGAGCGCGTGGGCGGGCGCTCGCTCGCGCCCGGCGAGCTTTTGGTGCCGAGCCCTCGCGGCGGAGGTCCGCTCGCGGTCGCGCTCGACACCTTCATCGAGGGCTGCGTCGGGGAGACGGTCGCGGCCGCGTGCGCTCGGCGGGCGGCCGCGCTGACCAGCGACCCGGTCGTTCGTGGGGTGCTCGAGCGGATCGCCGACGACGAGACCGAGCACGCGGCGCTGGCTTGGCGGACGATCGCTTGGCTCGTCGAGCGCGAGGGCACCTCGATCTCGACAGCGCTCCGCGAGCGCGCGAACGAGCTGCGACCGGTCGAGCACGACTCGCTCGCGCCCGATCCCGACGCGGCGCTCCTGCACGCTCAGGGTCGGCTGGATCGGCGCGAGCTGAGCCGGACTCGGGCTCGGGTCTGGCGCGAGCTGATCGATCCGCTGCTCGGCGAGCTCGCTCCCGCGCAGGCCAACACCGAACACCCCCTGCTGGCCTGAGCGCGATGTCCCCTACCCTCGATCAGCTCGTCGAGGCCAGCCTGCTCGGCGTCCACGTAATCGGCGGCGGCGTGTGGGTCGGCGCGATGGTGTTCTCGATCTTCATCCTGCAGCCGCGCGCCGAGCTGTTCTTCAGGCGCGACGCGGACTTCGAGGACTTCATCTTCACCGTCGTTCACGGCGCGCGCTGGAAGGTGTTCTCGGGCATCGTCGCGATCCTGCTCTCCGGCATCGGCTTGAGCGTCTGGCCGGGTCACGCGGTGGTCGCCAGCGACCCAGTGTGGCTAGGCGTCTATGTAGCCAAGCTCGCCGCGTTCGCGCTCGCGGCGGGGCTGTTCATGTACGTGTCGTGGGTACTATGGCCCAAGCGGACCTTTGCTACTGCCGAGGAGCTGCCGGCGATCAAGCGGCACTTCTTTCGGGTCGGCGCGGTCATGGTGATCACTAACGGGCTCAACATGGCACTCGGAATCGCGGCGCACGTGTGGAGGTGACGAGGTTAGAATCGTGGCAGGTCGATCCACGATGCTCACCCGCGCACGAGTCTCCTTCATCAGCCTGCTCCCTCTGCTCGCCGCCTGTGCTGACGACGAGACCCCGGGCACCGACGAGGTCGGGGACTCGAGCAGCGAGGACGAGGTCGGGGACTCGGGCTCCGACGATCCCGCGCAGGTCTGCGAGCCCGGCGACGAGCAGCCCTGCGAGTGCCTCGACGGGTTGGTCGGGGTCCGGGTCTGCCTCGACGACGGCTCGGGGTTCGGCGAGTGCAGCCAGTGCGAGGACCCGAACCCGCCGGTCTGCGGTGACGGCCTGTGTGAAGACGGCGAGGAGGACTGCTCGAGCTGCGCCGAGGACTGCGGGATCTGCCTCGACTGCGCCGAGGCGCCGAGCTGCGAGGGGGCGGCTATACCCGGCGTGATCGAGACGCACCTCGAGGCGCTCGATGTCCCGCTCGAGGGTGGTGACCTGCACCCCTCGGATCTCGCCGCCAAGCTCGAGACGGCGGTCGAGGGCGGCCAGCTCGGGGTC
>CBFGLP010000712.1:0-6083 GCA_965649595.1 uncultured Myxococcales bacterium
CCCTGCCCGCTCCTTACGGAGCGTTGGTTTTCGTGCCGCATCGAGCATCGTTGAGGTGAAAAGTTCTCTCCCCGGGACGTCCGAATTCGGCCGCTGGTAGGGTTCGCAGCGGCTTGTTTTAGGGCGGCTAGCTCGGTCCTGGGGGCGCGTCGAAGCCCGGCAGGTTCGCGTCTGGGCAGGGGAGCTCGACCAGCAGGTCGAAGCGGACCAGCGGCGGCGTGCCCGTGATGTTGATGTTGCGGGTGCCGAAGTGCAGCGCCCACTCGCCGCCCATGTCGGCCATCGGGTTCCCGGCGAGATCCCGAATGCCCACGCTGCCACGGCCGGTATAGTGCAGGAACAGCCCGATCTGGAAGCGACGCGGGGGCCCCTCGGTGACTCCCCCGCCGTAGCTCTCCTGCCGATACTTCAGGTCCTCGCAGAGCGAGACGGGGATCGGACGGCTGAGCACCAGCTCGAGCACGTCGGGCTCGGACGTCGGCTCGACGCCGACGAACACGAGCGGCTGGTCGGCGTAGCCGCTGCGCGCCGCGAGATCGTAGTAGTAGGCGTGGGCATACCCGCTGCCCCCATACCCGCCTCCGTAGTCGATCAGCGAGTAGCCCTCGCTGAGCCTGAACTGGCGCGGGTTGACCTGCTTGGGCGGCTCGATGCTCTCGCTGAAGCGAAGCTGGACCCGCTCGCGCGAGACGAAGCGCCCGGCCACGATCCGAGGCGCCTCGCGGTCGTCGGACGAGCCGGGCTGCGCCGCGGGGCGGCTGGCCGCGCCCTCGGGGCACTTCGCGGTCGTCGTCGGCTCGACCGACTCCGGGCTGCTCACGTCCGCCGAGGGCCGCCTACAGCCGGCCGCGTCGAGCAAGAGCACGCCCGTCGCTAGGTGGGCGAGCGTCCAGGCGGGTAGCTCGATCGAGCGCCTGTGCATGGCGAGCATCGTACGCGATGCCCGACCAAAGCGGCTAGCTCGACGCCGAAGTGTAGCTCCGCAACGCGCGAAGCCAAACCCCGCGCGCGAGCAGAGCCAGCACCACCGCGGTCGCCAGCGCGGTCAGTGCCGATGACCAAGCGAGCCGCCCGAGCAGCGCTTGCGGCGGATAGCTGGTCATGATCGCAAAGGGAATGATGAAGGTGAACAACGCCTTGAGCGGCCCACGAAAGACCGAGATCGGCCAGCGAGCGAAGTCCAGCAGCGCCTCCATCAAGAACGCGAGGTTCTGCAGCTGCAGCGCGCGAAAGCTCAGGCCGAGGATCAGCACGGCCAGCGCGTAGAGGGCCAACAAGCCGCTCACGAACACGCACAGGGCCATCAGCAGCTCGATCGGCCCCGGGCTGCCCCCTGCCCCGATCGCCGCGACGACCAGCACGACCAAGCCGGCGATGATCTCGACGCAGCTCCACGGCTCGAACGCCGAGACCAACGCCGAGACCAGCGCATCGACTGGTCGGAGCAGCAAGTAGTCGAGCGTGCCCGCGCGGATGTGCTCCATCGCGGCGTAGAGGGCCGGCTGCACGAAGCCCGCGAACACGCCAGCGAGCAGGATGTAGCAGCCGGTCAGCATCGCCAGCTCCCAGGGGCCCCAGCCGGCGACGTCGGGGCGGTGCTCGAGCGCGACCCACAGCGGGATCACGCCGCCGATGCTCCACGCGAGCCCGAGCAGGCCCTGCGACCAAAACCCGGTCCGGTACTCGAGCGCCGCGAGCACGCTGATCCGCAGCTGCGCGGCGATCAGGCGCAGGTGCCTGCGCAGCGGACCGCGGCCGGCAAACCCATCACCTACGCCAGGCGCCTCGGTCATGCCCCGAACGCTCCGTAGGCCCGCAGGCCTCGCCTCCACAGCAGGCCCGCGAGCGTGCCGATCAGCGCGAGCCAGCCGAGCTGCAACCCGAGGCCGAGCAGCGCCTCCTGCATGGACAAGCGACCGATCACGAGCTCGACCGGGAACCCGAGGATCGCGTGGAAGGGCAGCAGCCGGACGACCTCGGCGAGCCCGGCCGGGAACAAGCTGGTCGGCACCGCATAGCCGGAGAACACCATGAACAGGCCGAGCCAGATGTCGAACAGCGCCGTCGCCTTGGTCAGCCAGAAGCTCAGGCAGCCGACCGCGAGCTGGATCGAGAAGTTGAGCAGCCAGGCCAGCGCGATCGCGGGCCCGACCAGCAGCCACAGGCGCCCGTCCTCGACCAGGCCGACGCCTCCGGTCGCGAGCAGGACGATCAAGCCGAGCGGCGCGGCCAGGACCACGCGCAGCGGCAAGGCCGAGAGGTTGAACATCACGTGGTGGAGGATCGGGCTGACCGGGCGCAGCAAGAGCGCGCTTAGGTCACCAGTCCGGATCGATCGATCGAGATCCCAGACCACCCAACACGACGCGAGCTGGCGGACCAAGAACGCGGCCAGGAAGTAGCTGTCGAAGCTCTGCTGATCGTACGATCCGATCGGCCCGTCCTCGGCCAGCGCTCGCCACAGCACCAAGCTGATCAGCGGAAAGGTCGTGGTCAGGATCCAGACCAGCAGCGAGAAGCGATAGGCGGTCGCCTCGGCGGCGCCGAGCCGCCACAGCGCACCGAGCACCGCGAGCCTGTGCTTGGGGCCGCCCATCACTCGTAGTCCTCCGGCTCCGGACGGCTCGGTCGCGCCGCTCGCTTGCCCGCCCGATTCGAGGAGAAGAGCTCGCGCATGACCTCCTCGAGCGGCGCGTCGGCGACCGCGAGATCATGGCTGCCCGGCAGCGCGATCAGGCGAGCGACCGCCTCGGGCACCCGCTCGGGCGCGACGTCGAGGGCCAAGAGCGGCGGCTCGTGGTGCGCGAGCTCGCCGAGGTCCGCGAGCTGCTCGGCGCTCGGCAGCTGCTCGGCCCGCACGCTCACGCGCCGCAGCGGCCGGATCCGTCGGACCAGCGCATCGATGCTGCCGTCGAAGCGCAGCGTGCCCTCGTCGATCACCACGATCCGCTCGCACAAGGCCGCGACGTCCTCCATGTAGTGGCTGGTCAAGACCACGGTCGCGCCGGTCCGGCGGTTGTACTCGCGCACGAACTCGCGCATGGCCAGCTGCATCGACACGTCCATGCCGATCGTCGGCTCGTCGAGGAACAGCACCTGCGGCCCATGCAGCAGCGCCGCGACCAGCTCGCACTTCATCCGCTCGCCGAGCGAGAGCGTGCGGACCGGCTTGCGAACGATCGCCGCGAGGTCGAGCAGCTCGATCAGCTCGGCGAGCCGCTGCTCGTAGACCGGCCGCGCGACGTCGAACACCACCCGGTTGAGCTCGAAGGTGTCGAGCGCCGGCAAGTCCCACGAGAGCTGCCGCTTTTGGCCCATCACCAACGCGATGCTGCGCAGGAACGCGCTGCTGCGCTGGGCCGGCTCGTGGCCGAGCACCTCGGCGCGCCCGCTGGTCGGGTAGAGCAGACCCGCGAGCATCTTGAGCGTGGTGGTCTTGCCCGCGCCGTTGGGGCCGAGGAACCCGACTCGTTGGCCGCGCGGGATCTCGAACGAGAGCTCGTGGACCGCGTCGACCTCGACGTACTCGCGCACGAACAGCGCCTTGAATGCCGACCACAGGCCCGGCTCGCGTTGGTTGACGCGGAAGCGCTTGCCGAGTCGATCGAGGCGGATCGCCGGGCCCTCGCTCATCGCGGCGCAGGGTAGCGCTCTCGCTGGCGCTTGGCGACGGCCGGCCTCGCCGCCGGGCGCGTGGAGGGCCTTTACTCGGAGGGCTCCCGGGCTGCGAACGCGACGACGTTCCCGGCCGGATCGAGCACGATGATCTCGCGCGCCCCGTAGAAGGTGGTGCGCTCGGGGATCACGCTCGGCCAGCCTCGCAAGCCTGTCCGGATCGGCTCGAGGTCATCGACGTGGATGTACAAGCTGGATCGATAGGGCCCCTCGGCGACCACCGGCACGTCGGCGGCCAGTGAGGCGCGGCTCTGCAGCATCAGCTCGACCCCGCCATGGACGAGGATCACGAACCCGATCCGGTCCTCGTGCGGGACCCTGGCCGCCTCGGTGAAGCCCAGCCGCTCGATCCAAAACGGCAGGCACGCCTCGATGCTGTCGACGATCAGGTTGCAGGTGATCCTTTGCACGCACGCCATCATGGATGCTGCGGCGAGCCGAGCATAGTCATCGACGCGTCGCGTCGTGGCGCCGCGAGATGAGCGTGAACACGGCCGCCGCGACCACGAGATCGAGCAGCACAGCGACCATCGGCACCTCGGGTCCGAGCGCGAAGGTGCGGCCGATCAGCCAAGGCATCAGCATCGACCCCACGCTCGCGCCGACGAAGAGCATGCTGGTCACGCGCCCGGTCAGGTCCAACCGCTGGCCCGCGAGCGCCAAGGTCATCGGGAAGATCGAGGCGATCGAGAGCCCGAGCCCGAGCGTGGCGACCCACAGGCCCACAGGTCCTGGCACGAGCAGCAAGATCGCGAGGCTCAGCAGGCCGCCGACGAGATCGAGCGCGAGCGCGGTCTTTGCTTGCAAGCGCGTAGCGATCACGATCGCTAGCGCACGTCCGATCGTGAACGTTGCCCAGAAGCCAGACACCAGCCTGGTCGCGGCTGGGTCGGAGAAGCCCGTGGTCGTCGCGTAGAGGAACACCCAGCCGCTGAACGACGACTCGACGCCCTGACAAAACAAGAGCAACAGCGCGAACAGGACCACCACGAGCGGCTGCCTGACGGCCTTCGTTGGAGCGTCGCCGTGCGCAGCGGACGAGCTCGACCGCGTCGAGGAGCGCGGGCTCGGCGTCAGCGTCAGGTAGAGCGCCGTGGGCAGCATCCCCAGCGCGAGCCACCAATAGCCCCACTCGAGGCTCGTCGCCTCGCCCAAGATCATCGGCGCGACGAAGGCCCCTACCCCGTAAAAGCAGTGCAGCGCGCTCATCAGCGGGCCGACCCCGCGGTCGTGCACCCACATGAGCATCGTGTTGTTGCCGACGTCGAGCAGGCCCTGCGCGCCGCCGATCACCAGCATCGCTGCGATCAACCATTCCCGCGATGGCATGAAGGGCACGACCGCCATGCTCGCCGCGAGCATGAGCACCGACGCGACCAGCAGCGGATGCGCTGCACGGCGATCGTAGAGCCGCCCCCCGAGCACCGACCCGAGCAGGTAGCCGAGCGCCCGCACCGTGAACAGCACGCCGAGCGCGTCCGGCTGCTCGCCGACCTTCGCCGCGAGAGCGGGGATCGTCGGCCCGAGCGAGGCCGACACGAAGCCGAGCACCACGTGACCAGCGAAGTAGCCGATCGTCTGCTGCACCGCCGCGCTCGACCGCGCGGTGCTCGGCTGGGCCGAGTCGGTCATTCGCTCCGTCGTGGACGAATCCTAGCCAGAGATCCGCGCTTCCGAGACGAGCGCGGCGAACGTGGGCCCGACCAGAGTCTCACCCGACAGCGCGTACACGAAGTAGGTCTGCGGCTTCGCTCGCAAGAGGCCCGTGGCGAGCAGATCGACGCCGAAGTGCCCGGTTGCGAACACCTGATCCTGCTCGCGCTCGAGCAGGTAGCTGGGCGCGTTGATCGTCATCGCGCTGACCGTAGAGTCGTCGCTAGCGGTCACGACCAAGGTGATCGGCACGACCGCCTTGATCGGCGAGGACTCGAAGGCCGAGGTCTGCTTGACGAGCTGGAGCTCGTCGACCGGCAACCGAAACGCGCCGGTCAGCGGCGCCCGCAGACCCGGTCGCAGGACGGCGACGCGCTCGCTGACGAGCTCGATACCCGGCTCGCGCGGGACCTCTGGCCAACCCGACCGCGGGTGATAGCTGGGCAAGCCGCCGCCGGTGTCAGGCTTCGGTGAGACCGTCGGAGGCTCGATCCGACGCCGCGACGCAGCGATGAAGCGCTCGACCTCCGGGTCGCGGTAGCTCCCAGGCGAAGGGCCGAGCTCGACTCGCGCGCGGTTGGACAGCATGTCGCGAAAGACTACCGTGATCAGATAGGTGCTCGGCTCCCAGGGCAGGCCCAAGCGCGCGCGAACATCCACAACCGCCGAGACCGAGGTGTTGCCGACTGGCGGAGGCCCCGGCACCCGCTGCGTGGGCTCGGGTGCTTCGACGACCACGAGGCGCCCGACGTAGA
>CBFGLP010000713.1:0-3201 GCA_965649595.1 uncultured Myxococcales bacterium
TTGACCCCGGTGTTGGAGTTCTCGTCGAAGGTTCCGCCGGTGTACGCGATGAAGGCCGGGGTCGCGGCCACGGCCGCGGTCAGCGGGCCGTACTTGCACATCGAGGCCTTGATCTCGTCGACCGAGGGCACGACGTCGTAGGCGTCGACCCAACCCCAGGTCTCGACCTCGTAGGGGGTCGGACCGCCGGCCTTGCACTGCCCGTTGCTGGCCTCGTAGGGTACGCTGTCCTCGAGCTGCAGGCCGTCCTTGCCGGCGCCGAGCCACTCGTAGATTGGCGTGTACCAACCACCGCTACACGTACCGCCGCCCGAGCAGCTGAGCGCGTGCTGCTCGGCGAGGTCCGGACCAGCACCGTTGACGATCGAGTTGCTGGCCTCGAGCGTGCCTACTGCCGCGAACGCCCAGCAGCTGCCGCACGCGCCCTGGTTGCGGATCGGCGTCAGGTACTGTTCCCAGGTGAACGCGTCGGCGCTCGGCGAGCACATGTCGGCGAAGCCAGCGTTGCCGAGCGCAGCGGGGGTGTCGTTGGTGCCCCCCTTGCTGCCGCCGACCGGAGCTCCGAGACCTTCGGGCAGGGTCTTGCCCTTGCCAGCTCGAGCGATCTTCTTGGGTGCGATCGCGGCCCGGTTGGCGGCGCGAACCATGAGGTTGCGACCGCCGATCTTCTTGCGCGCGACGTCGTTCTGCTTGGGCGCGTTCTTGAGTACGTCGCCGGGGAGCGAGAGGCCGACCAGCTCGCCGACCGGCTTGTCCATCGCGTCGGTGTAGCCGACCTCGAACTTGTAGTCCTTCTTCGCGATGTCGCCGCGGAGCTTGGCGAGGTCGGTCTGCACTCGCTTGGGCGCCTGCTTCTCGCGGCTCTCGTACTTGGCCCGCAGCGCCTGGGCTTCCTTGGAGCCCGCGCGGGCGATCTTCTGTGCGGGTCGGCTGAGCGCTCGCTTCACCTTGCCGCCCGCGGGCTTGATCTTCTTCTTGACCGCCGGCGGCTTGCCGGCCTTGGGCGGCGCCCGACGGACGCTCTTGCTGCCACCTTCGGAGGGAGCCTTCACGTCCGAGCCTTCAGACGGCTGACCAGTGCCGGCGCGCGGCGGACCGAGGAGGAGACCCAAGCTCAGAGCTACCAGAGCGACGAGCGACGAGTTCGACATGAGCGGATGCTACCTGCGAAAGAAGTTCGACCTGGACGGGTCGCGAGGAGAGGAGAGATGGAAGGCACGTGGTCGAGCGCACTGGGTCGTCGACCGCGGGCGGTGGGACGGGAGGGTCTCCGATTTTGTTCGGCCACGCGGCTGCGGTAGCGTGGGGGTGCACACGGCCACCACCATGCCCGCACAAAAGCCGGTTCTCTGCACCTCTCTGCTCTCGCTCGCTTTCGTGCTCTGCCTCGGGCTCGCGTCCGAAGCCGCGGCCCAACCGCCCGAGCAGGGTCCGGACGAGGTGGCCTGCCAAGGCAAGCGAGTCGGGGAAGCCTGCTCGCTGATCAACGGGCAGGCGGGGGCGTGCGGCCAGGGCACGTGCAGCCGGCTCGACTACTCGGGGGGATCGCCTCCCAAGGCGACCGAGGAGAGCTGTGTCGTCTGTCAGGCTGGCGCGACGCCGTCGAACGACGGTCCGCCCGCGCTTGGAACCGGCGGTCCGTCGCCGGATGACGGTGGTGCAAACGCGGACACGGCCGGAGCTGGCAACGAGGCCGCCGACGGCAAGACCGAGGTCGACGAGCCACCGAAGAGCGAGAGCCGCTGCTCGGTCGAGCCAGCTCCGAGCCGCTCGGGCGGACTCGTAGCGCTCGGCTTGCTCGCGCTCGGACTGGTCGGGATGCGACGCCGACGGGCTCGCCTGGCCCGTTTGGGCCGAGGGTCGTGAGCCGACTCGCACGCGCTCCACGGGTGACCTCGCTGCGGCACTTCTTGCGCCGAGGCCATCCGCTCAGCGTGCTAAAGAGGCTGCTCGAGCCGCCGGACGTCTGGCGGGGTCGCGGCCCGGGAACAACCTCCGGGCCTCCCTGATCGCTCAGAGATCGCGCCTTTTTTGGCCCGAGGGTGATCAGAACGGCCTTCGCGGGCACACCCCCCGGTGGTCGATGCGACTCATGCTTGCCTTCGCCGCCGAGTACCCCAAGGCCGACTGGGACCTCCAGGTTCAGATCGGGTGGCTCACGCTCCTGGTCATCGTCCTGATGCTGGTCTGGGTCTGGACCCGGTCCGAGTCGTTCCGTCGCTCGATCTTCGCCCGCGAAGATCCGCGCCTGTTCGCGCTGATGCGGATCGTGCTGGGCCTGTTCACGATCCAGTGCTTTTGGAACCTCGAGCCCTACTGGCGGATGCTGTGGAGCGACGAGGGCATCTTCTCGCTCGAGCTCGCACGCCAGCGGCTCGGCCGAGCCGAGCTCGCGGGGTGGACCGAGACCGACGGCTTCCTCGACGGCTGGGCGGTGGCTCGCTTCTTGTGGGGCAAGCACTCGCTCTTCTACTTCTACGGCAGCCCCGACTGGGTCATCGGCTACATGGTCGTGTTCTTCGCGGTGCTCGGCCTCTACACGGTCGGGTTCCGCACGCGGATCACCGGCATCGTCGCGCTGATGATGATGAACGGGATCTACAACCGTAACGGGCTCTACATGGAGGGCACCGATACGGTCTATCGGGCCTTCTGGTTCCTGATGCTCTTCGTTCGGGCCGACGCCGCGTGGAGCGTCGACAACTGGCTGCGCGTGCGTCGCGAGCGAGGGCTGAAGCAGCGCTTGGAGGGGGCCAAGACAGTCCCGTTCGACTGGGCGCACTTCGCCGATCGGGCGTCGAGCTGGGTCTGGGCGGCGTTGTGGGCCGGTTGGTTCGCGCTGCTGACCGACCTGACCTTGCGCTGGATCGTGCTCGTGATGCTGCTCGGGATCACTGGCTCGCTGATCGCCGGGCTGATCGAGCGGGCGCATCGGCAGGCGCGCCTGGACGGCGGCACGCTCGAGCTGCGCGAGCCGGCCCGCTTCCAGCTGATCCCGGCGTGGCCGCGCTACCTGATGATGGCCCAGCTCGCGTGCATCTACGCCGCGACCGGCCTCTACAAGACGGGCGACGTGTGGGAGGCGGGTGACGCCCTCTACTACGCGCTCAACATGGACCACTTCTACCGGTTCGAGGGCATCACCCAGACGGTCAGCGCGTGGTTCGCGACGAGCGTGTTCCGCTGGATTACCTGGGTGAC
>CBFGLP010000714.1:0-3996 GCA_965649595.1 uncultured Myxococcales bacterium
GAGTTTCGGCACCGCACGACCGGATCCATCGCCCCGAGCAGCCCGGCGCTCGGCCGCGCGTTGACCCGCAGATTGCTCGCGCCCAGAGCTCGCCGGGCGACGAGCCAACGCGTCAACGCGCGGCCGAGCGCCGGGCTGCTCGGGGTGATGGATCCGGTCGTGCGGTGCCGAAACTCTCGCAGGAACAGCAACGTGTCGCGCAGCTCGGTCACCGCGCTCGACTCTCCCCGCGCATCAGCTTCCACTCGTTTTCGTCGAACTCGATCCCGAGGATCTCGCAGTCGAGCTCGCCGGCGTCGATCCGGGCGCCCTGCTCGGGGCTCAACTCCACGCCCAGCAGCCGATCCGCCTCGGGGCAGTCGGGCTGGAGGCGCGCCGCGTAGACGGCCCGATCGTCGAGCACGTCCGCGTCTTCGTCCGTGCCCCGACCCACGCCGAACACGGTGGGCCGCCCGTGGCGGAGCGCCACCACGACGAAGCGCGGGGGCAGGTTGGCGATGTCGCTCTCGTCGTTCATGGTGCGTCTGCTCCCGCGCGCAGGTGCTCGATCAGCAGCCGCCCGAGGGCCAGCGTGTAGGCCGGTGGGATGGCCTCGGCGAGCCCGTCGGCGTCCATCCAGTCCGCCCCGATCGCCTCGCGCCAGCTCTCCAGCGTGCTCGGCAGCATGCCGGGCCAGGCCCCCTTGCTCCCGTGCATGTGCCCGTAGACCCCCACGATCGGGCGCGAGTGATCGCAGGGCGGCAGGAGCAGCCACGCCGGAAAGCCGAGCTCGAAGATGCGGTGCCGACGAATCGGCAGCCCGAACATCGACCCACACAAGAGCACGTCCTTGCGCAGCGGCGCCCCCGGGACGTTCTCGATCACCCAGGGCTTTCCCACGCGGATCAGAGCGTCGCGCGTGGGGCCGACGAGGTCCGGTCGCGCGTCGCGATCCTTCACCAGCCCGCCGGTCACGTAGCGCTGGCAGGGCGGGCTCGCATGAATCGCATCGTAGGATTGGCCGTGTTCGAGGACGAAGGCGATCGCGTCCGCCACGTGCACCTTGCCCGGATTGCGTGGTTGCTCGACGATGTCGACGCCCTCGACCTCGAATCCCGCCATTCGATAGCCCGCACCCGCGCCCCCCTGGGCGCAATACAAATCCAACAGTCGAAAGACCATTCGCACGCTGGCGTGCATCGATCCGCGGATCGAAGAGCCCGGACGTCCCTCTCACGACCGCCTCCTCTCCACGCTCGCCAGCATCAGTTGATGGGCATCGAGGCCGTAATCGGCACCGAAGCCCCAGGCCCACAGCGCATTCCAATTGGCCGGATCGGACGCAATCGTGGGGAGCGATTGATCGACGCGCCGACGCAGGGCTTCGGCCTTGCGCGCGAGCTCGACCGCGCCGTCGAGCGGGCGATCCGGCATCGTCCGCGTGGCGGGGAATTGGCCCTCGAGCAGCCGCAGCGCGTCGGCCTCCAGCTCCCGAGCGACGCACAATCGCAGCACCGCCCATCCGGTGATTTCGGCGATCGTCATGCCTCGGGACATGCGACCTCCCATCGACCGACGATCGCGGCACCCACGAGGCGCGACCCCACGGCCAACCCCGCGGCGAACAGACCGCTCACGGGGGGCTCGTGGGTTCGATGGACGCGAGCGACGATCGCTTTCGCGTCCGCCATCGTGATGGGGACGATCTGCAAGGCTCGGTTCGCCTCGGTCGGAATTCGAATCAACTCAGGTGAGACAGGAGCGAGAGCTGAGCGGCTGGCTGGCAATGTGGTGACAGCCACAGCCGCTCGCGGCCTCGCCAGGCGACGACGCTCCAGCCGTGCTCGCGCTCGAGCTCGGCGTGCTCGTCGTCCTCGCCACACAGCACGATGCGCAGCCGCGGATCGTGCTGATGGTCGATGGCCCATCGGCGGCAGGCCGGCGAGAGGGCTGGATCGTCGATGCCGTAGATCCGTTTGTCGCGGCCGGTGGAATCGTCGTAGGGCGGATCGAGGACGACCCCGGTCGTGCCGTGGCTCGTGGTCACGGCGGGGGTCAGGATCCGCCGCCAGTCGCCGCAGGTGATCCGCACTCGGCGGAGCCGCCACGACAACCACGCGAGGTACTCGACCACCTCGTCGCGCACCGTGGTTTCCCCGTCGACGAGCGTCGCGAGGTTCTTGGCGATGGCCGTCGCACCGGCATGGATGCCTCGGCCGTAGCGAGGCGAGCCGGCTCCGCCCGCGAGCGCGGGTCGTCGGCGAAACAAGGTCTTCGCCTCGCACCACCCCCCGCCCAGCCACGCGGAGCGACCCCAGATCCACCACGCGGCGAGCTGCGGATCGAAGCCCGTCGGCTCTCGTTCGAGCCGCGCCGCCAGACCCTCGCGGGCCTCGACGAGCCGCCGATGCACGCCATGCAGCGTCGGCTCGTGCACCGGCTCGTCGCAAAGACGCGCGACGCCGAAGGGGTCGTGCTGGATCGCCCGCCAGACGTTGACGACCAGCGCGTCGACGTCGTTGACGGTCTCGACCTTGGCGGGCGAGCGGCGGCCGAGCAGGTCGCCCAACCCACCCGCGAAGGGGATCACCAGGTTCACGATGTTGCCGAGCGCGTCCTCGATCAGCGGCGCGGCGTCGAACTTGCCCCCGTAGTAGACGAAGGGCGGGCGCATCGGGCCCGGCCATGCGGTTCGACAGTGGAGCTTCGCCGCGCCGAGCAGGCGGCCGAGCGAGGTCGCGTCGAGCAGCTCGGCCACGGCCTGCTGGGCCGCGCGGAGCTGGTCGGCGTCCTCGCTCGCCTCCGCGGCGACCATCCGCCGCTGGGCCTGCTCGAGTGCGTCGAGATCGAGCACGCGCTACTCCGCGGCCTCGTCGTCGGCGCGACCCCGCGTGGCGACACCGGCAGCGACCAGCGTCGCGCCGATCAACCCCGCCCCCTTGGGCGTGCACGCGTCGCAGACCACCGACATGCGGAAGTCCTCGGAGTCGTGGATCGGTCGCCCCTCGCCGTAGCCGAGCAGGATGTGGGTCGGCTCGCCCCCGCACAGCAGGCACCGATCCGACCAGCGGAGCACGGTGGCCACGGGTCGATGAGTCGGCGCCTCCAGGCCGAGCTCGCTGTCCCGCGGATCGTCGGGCCGCCGCGCGTTGTGGACCACGGCCTCGCCGACGCGCGCGGCGAGCTGGCTCGCCGACCAGCGCTCGCGCTCGATCACGGTGACCTCGGCGCAGCGTCCACCGCCGAAGCCCGCGACCATCACGTGATCCGGCTCGACCGACACCCACGCGCCGAGACCCCCCGCGGCCAGGTGTTGGCGGATCTGTTCCAGCCCTTCGAGCGCGTGCACGGGCGGCAGGGACGACTCGCGCCTGCGTCCGCGCGGCGCCGGCTCGTCCTCGCGCGCGGTCCAGCGCAGCACCTCGCACAGAAGCAGCGCGAGCTTCTTGCCCTCGCTGTCGGGGCAGGCGCGGGCGCGGGCCTCGAAGCGCTCGACCATCGCCAGCGGGAGGTCGAGCAGACGCGAAGAATTCGGGGTGGGTTCAGACGCGGACACGGCTCACCTCCTGCCAGCGCAGCCGGTTCGCGACTGCGGCTCCCGTGGTGGTCAGATGCACGAAGCCATCGCGGGACACCTCGACGTGCCCCTGGTCGACCAGACGAGTGAGAACGTCGGCATCGACCTGGGCCACCGACACGAGCTTGGTCAGCGACTCGATCAGGATCCGCTCCGCCTCACGCTCGGTGGGGCTCGTCGACGCCGTCCACCGCTTGCCCACGACCGCCGCCAGCAGCCAGGCGAGGTCGAGGCCCAGGCACGCGACGAAGATCGTCCGCGCGATGGACAGGGCCGATGCGAGCTCGCCCGCGACCACGCCGGCGACGAGGCCCATGAGCACGGCGATGCCCAGCGCCACGAGGACGGAACGGACGACCCGGACGATCACGCGTTGGACGAGCACCACGCGAGCCCAGCCATTCGCGGGGCCGATCGACGATGCAAGAACTCGTCGACTA
>CBFGLP010000715.1:0-1697 GCA_965649595.1 uncultured Myxococcales bacterium
GGTTCGAGCTCTTGGTTCGAGCTCTTGGTTCGAGCTCTTGGTTCGAGCTCTTGGTTCGAGCTCTTGGTTCGAGCTCTTGGTTCAAGCTCCATCTAATGGCAGTGCAGATCTTCGGGGGGGTCGGGGAGATCTCGTGTCGCCGTGAAGTTGGCGGCGATCTCTCGGGTCGTCTGCGCCCGCTCGCCTGGGTTGGGGTGGGTCGAGAGCAGCACCGCGGCGCCTGGTAGTGAGCCCTGCAGCTGCTCGAGCCGCTCGAAGAAGGTTGCCATGCCGGTTGGGTCGACCCCGGCATTCATCAGGATCGTCCGGCCGCCTTCGTCGGCCTCGCGCTCTTGATCGCGGCTGTGCGCTTGCCCGGCCAGGCCCTCGGCTGCGTAGGCGAGCGTCTCGAAGTCGGTGCCGCCGAAGATCATCGCGACGACCGCGACCCCACCGATCCTCCGCATGACCCCGCGCATGCCGTGGCGTTCGGTCACGTGGGTCATCTCGTGAGCGAGCACGGCAGCCACCTCTTCACCGGTCTCGGCGGCGTCGAGCAAGCCCATGTTCACGGTCACGAACCCACCAGGCAGCGCGAACGCGTTGACCTCGGGCGACTCGACCACGACGAAGTGAAACTCGAACTCGGTGCCGGCGTGCTCTCGCAGCGGTTGGGCGAGCTCCTCGACGTAAGCCAGCGGACCGGGATCGGTGCAGTGGATCGAGGATGGGGCGAGCTGCTCCCAGTTCTGCTCGCCGAGCGCCACGTCGACGTCGGTGGGGACGAAGTCGACGAGCCAGGCCGCGATCACACCGAGCAGCCAGATCACGGCCCAGACCGTCAACCCGAGCGACGCGATGGCCAAGATCGCGTTGCGCCACATCGTGCGGGCGTTGCCAGGGCTGTCGAAGCTCTCGCTGCTCGGACCACCACCGGAGGCGGGCGGCGGAGGAGGGGGGACGTAAACCGAGCCACCTTGCGAGGGACCCGAGGGATAGCTGGTGACCGGGGGGTGTCCGCTCGAGGGACCCGAGGGATAGCTAGTGACAGGCGGATGCCCGCTCGAAGGTCCCTGCGGATAGCCACTCATCGGCGCCTGAACGTAGGGGTTCGGCGGGGATGCGTGAGGCTGCTCCGAGGTCGGAGAGCGCGTCGAGTCACTCGGATCTCCTGGAGACGCCACTTGCGGGACCCCCGGCAAATATCCGATTGTTCGCCCGGCCTCGCAAGCGGTCGAGCATGCTTGCTCGACACTCGTGTGAGGGCTGATGGGCTTCGTCAGCCGCCCGCGGCTGATGGGCTCCCTACGCCCGAGCAGGGCGTTTGCTGTCCATTCCTCATCTCGGCTCTGCGCCACCTCTACCTCTCGGTACCTCCCTGACCGCGCATCGATCCCAGCGCACGACGGAGACTCATGCAGCATCAAATCGAATTCGGGCCGTCCTTTGCCTGGTTGAAGGTCCAGCTCGCGCCCAACGAAGTCTTGCAAGCCGAGGCCGGCGCCATGGTCCGACAGACCCCGGGTCTGCAGATGGACACCCGCCTCAACGCCGGTCGCAACGCCGGCTTCTTCGCCAAGATCAAGTCGCTGTTCGCCGCCGTCGCGCGCAAGTTCCTCGGCGGCGAGACCATGTTCGTCAACGACTTCCACGGCCCGCAGGGCGGTGAGGTCGTGCTCGCCCCGGGCTTGTCGGGGCAGATCATGCACCAGCGCCTC
>CBFGLP010000716.1:0-1514 GCA_965649595.1 uncultured Myxococcales bacterium
GGCCACGAGGAGCTGGCGATGGGAGCGATCGCCAGCGGGGGCGTCTTGGTTCGCAACCGCGACGTCATCGGGAGGCTGCAGATCGACGACGACGTGATCGAGCGAGTCAGGGCGCGAGAGCAGCGAGAGCTGGAGCGACGCGAGCGAATGCTTCGGGGTGAGCGGCCACCGCTGCCGGTCCGCGACCGCTCGGTGATCGTGGTCGACGACGGCCTCGCGACGGGCGCGACCATGCGCGCGGCGGCGGAGAGCCTGCGCGAGCGAGGTCCTCGCGCGGTCATCGTCGCGGTCCCGGTCGGCGCGTCGAGCAGCTGCGAGATGCTCGCTGGCGTCGTCGATCGCCTGGTCGTGCTCGAGCGGCCCGAGCCCTTCTACGGCGTTGGGCTCTGGTACGCCGACTTCGAGCAGGTCAGTGATGACGAGGTCCGCCGCTTGCTCGCGCAGCACGAGCAGAAGGGGCGATGAGCCATGCCTGACCGAGTCGAGCGCGAGGTTGCGATCACCACCGAGGGCGTCAGCCTCGACGGCTTCCTGAAGGTTCCCACCGCCGCGAGCGGCTTGGTGCTCTTTGCCCACGGCAGCGGCAGCAGTCGACATAGCCCGCGCAACCGCTATGTCGCCGAGGTCCTCGACGCGGCCGGGCTCGCTACGCTGCTCTTCGATCTCCTGACCAGCGAAGAGGGCGAGCGCGACGCAATCGATCGCCGGCTTCGCTTCGACATCGAGCTGCTCGCGCGACGGGTGATCGGGGCCCTCGATTGGAGCGCGGCGCTCGACGAGGCACGCGGGCTCCCGCTCGGCATATTCGGCGCGAGCACGGGCGCGGCAGCGGCCTTGATCGCCGCGGCGGCGCGACCCGAGCGTGTCGCCGCGGTCGTGTCTCGCGGCGGTCGGCCGGATCTCGCCGGTGCTAGCTTGGCCTCGGTTCGTGCACCGACGCTGCTGATCGTCGGTGGCCTCGACCACACGGTGATCGGGCTCAACGAGGCGGCCAAGCGTCAGCTCGGCGCACCAGTCGAGCTGTCGATCATTGCCGGAGCGACGCATCTCTTCGATGAGCCGGGTACGCTCGAGCAGGTCGCCACGCGGGCGGCAGCGTTCTTCCGCGACCAGTTCGCCCGCGCTGACCTTCGCAGCGTCGACCGAGCCTGAAATGTGGTATCGAGCGAGGCGCTTACCATGCTCGGCGCCCTGAGTTGGACCTCGACCCCCGATCTGCCCTGGCAGCACTTCTCCAGCCCGCTCGCGCAGTGGTCCGAGCTGCCATCGTTCGTGATCGGCGAGATCATGTTCATCATCTGCGCCGCGCTGGCCTTGGTCCACGCGCGCCGAGAGGGCCGCGATCACCTGCTCATCTGGGTCGCCGCGCTGATCGCCGGGACCGCGAACGACATGATCTTCATGGCGCTCCCGCTGGTCGACAACTTCTGGCAGGCGCAGGCGATGATCATGCTGACGCCTCGGCTGCCGCTCTACATCCCCTGCGTCTACGTCTGCTTCATGTACTACCCGAC
>CBFGLP010000717.1:0-2557 GCA_965649595.1 uncultured Myxococcales bacterium
CGACAAATTCAACGAGATCGTCACGCGGATGGGCGCCGACTCGAACGCCTATACATCGACGGACGTGACCGTCTACCAGTTCGACATCGCCGCCGCCGATCTGCCCACGGTCGTCGAGCTCGAGTCGGATCGCTTCATGAACCTCGACTACGACGAGAGCGCGTTCAAGACCGAGGCCGGGGCGGTGTACGGTGAATACCGCAAGAACCGCTCGAACCCGGGCTTCGTCGCTTACGAAGCGCTACGCCAGACCGCGTTCACCAAGCACACCTACGGCCATACGGCGATGGGCTTCGTCGAGGACATTCGCGCGATGCCGACCATGTTCGACTATTCGCGCTCGTTCTTCCAACGCTACTATCGCCCCGAGAATTGCGTGATTATCGTCGCCGGCGACGTTGACCCGGCCAAGACCTTCGAATTGATCGAGGCCCACTACGCCACGTGGAAGCCCGGCTACGTGCCGCCCAAGATCAAGGCCGAGCCGCCACAGAAGAAGGAGCGGCGGGTCGAGGTGCCCTACGAGGGCAAGACCCAGCCGCGGCTGATGATCGGCTACAAGGGCGGAGCGTTCGCTCCGGGCGATCGCAAGTGGGTCGCGTCGCTGGTGCTCGCCCAGCTCGCGTTCGGCGAGACCAGCGACATCTACCGCGCGCTGGTGCTCGACGAGCAGCTGGTCGAGAGCATCTATGCGGGCGCGGCGACCAACCGCGATCCCGAGCTGTTCGGCATCGCGGCGACGGTCAAGCAGCCCGAGCAGGTCGAGGCGGTGCTCGGCCGGATCGACGCGACCGTTGCCCGCTTCCGCGACGAGCTGGCCGATCCGGCCAAGGTCGAGGCGGTCAAGCAGAACATGAAGTACGGGTTCTTGCTCGGGCTCGACACGCCGCGCGCCGTGGCCGAGGCTGCGGCCGAGTTCGTCGGGACGTCCGGCGATCTCGCGTCGGTCGAGACGCTCTACCAGACGCTCATGCAGGTCACGCCGGAGGACGTCCGCGAGGCCGCCCGCACGTGGCTGCGCAACGAGCAGCGGACGATCGTGATCGTCGAGGAGGGCCCGCCCGCGGCTGACAAGGCCCGCGACCAGACAAAGACCAAGGGCGCCGCAGGCAAGACCTCGGGCAAGACCGCGAAGGGGGCTGGCTGACATGACCGCACGTTCATCGTTCTCGATCCTGCTCGGGCTGGCGCTGCTGCCCGGGCTCACGCTGGTGGGCGCCTGCAAGCAACCCGCCGCGCCGACCACCCAACCAGTCGTCCAGCCCGACGTGACGCCGGCAGCTCGGGAGCAGCCCTTCGACACCAGCACGATCGAGCTCGCCGTGGCCGAGGATCCCAGCGTCGTGTATGCGGCGTGGTTCCGGGTCGGCAGCCAGAACGACCCGCAGGGCAAGGAAGGGCTCGCGTGGCTGACGTCTCGGCTGATCGCCGAGGGCGGGACCAAGCAGCACAGCTGGCCGGAGATCGTCGATCTGCTCTACCCGCTGGCCGCGCGCTGGGACGTGCAGGTCGATCGCGAGATGACGGTGATCCGCGGCCGCTCGCACGTCGACACCACCGAGCGCTTCCAGATGCTGCTGACCGAGCAGCTCACCACCCCGGCGTTCGATGCCAAGGACTTCGAGCGGCTGCGCAGCGAGGGGCTCAACTACCTCAGGACCACGCTGCGCTACGCCTCCGACGAGGAGCTGGGCAAGGCGGGGCTCGAGTGGTTCGTGTTCGACGAGCACCCCTATCAGCACCCGGTGAATGGCACGGTCGCGGGGCTCGAGTCGATCACGCTCGATGACGTGAAGGCGTTCTATAACGAGTACTACACCGCCGATAACGTGGTGTTCGCGATCGGTGGCAACTTCCAGCCCGGCCACCGCGAGGCGCTCGAGGCCACGCGGTCTGCGTTGCCGGCCGGGGCTCCGGCGCCGCTGCTGCCCCACCAAGCGCAGAAGATCGAGGGCAAGCAGGTCCTGCTGATCCACAAGCCGGGCGCCGACGCGTCGATCTCGTTCGGTCACCCGCTCCCCGTGCTGCGCGGCGACAAGGACTTCTATGCGCTGTGGCTGGCCAACTCGTGGCTGGGCGAGCACCGCAATTCCTCGAGCCACCTCTTTCAGGTGATCCGTGAGGTCCGCGGGCTCAACTACGGCGACTACTCGTACGTCGAGGCGTTCCCCAACGGCGGGTTCCTGCAGATGCCGCCGACCAACGTGGCCCGCAACTCGCAGCTGTTCCAGATCTGGATCCGCACGCTGCCCAACGAGCACGCCGTGTTCGCGCTCAAGGCCGCCCACCGCGAGCTCGCGGCGCTCGTCGGCGAGGGCATGACGGCGGAGGAGTTCGAGCTGACCCGCGAGTTCCTGCGCAAGTACATCCTGCACTTCGCGGAGACCACCCAGGATCGACTCGGGTATGCGATCGACGATCGATTCTACGGGCTAGACCAGCCGCACCTCGAGCGCTTCGCCGCCGAGCTCGACGCGCTGACGCTGCAGCAGGTCAACGACGCGATTCGTCGCCACTTCGATCCCGAGAACCTCAAGATCGTGATCGTCACCGGCGA
>CBFGLP010000718.1:0-4191 GCA_965649595.1 uncultured Myxococcales bacterium
TTGAGGTTGGTCCTTCGACTGGACGCTCAATCGGGCGAAGCCCGCCAGGGGCCCCCTCCTTCACGCCAGACTGATTCCGGGCGGTCAGCTAGCGAGCGTCGAGCTGACTGCGGCCATGCGTCGCTGCGCTTCGCGGACGTCGAGCTCCGCGAGGTCATCGAACCCAGCTGGTTCGCTCGCTGGTGGCTCGACCGTCTGGGGCTGACATGCGCTCGTGAATAGCGCGAGCAGGACGAGGCGAGCCAACGAACGCGGCTTGCTCACCCACCTAGCATCCACGGCTGGCCGGTGAAGAACCAGGGCTGATCGGTCAGCTGGTCGAGGGTCGAATCGGCCGCGAAGCTGCGCCGGAACAGGTGGTGCCGCACGGGCTCCTCGCTGGCCGCCTCCATGTCGAACACGACCTGCTCGTGATCGGGAGTCAGCATGCGCGCGAACCAACTCACCTCCCAAGCCATGGGCGCGCCTTCGTCGAGGCGGACCAACGTAGGGGGATTGGCGCCGAGGTCGACGAGGTAGAGCCCGCGCTCATCGGTCGCTGCGGCGGCGACCAGCGCATGCTGGTCATCGATGAACTCGATCGGCACATAGCCGCCGGGTAGCGAATCGAACACGTGGAGCGGCTGTGCTGCCGCCGGATTCGACAGGTTCACGAAGCTGACCCGCGAGCTGGACTCGTCGCCCGCGTGATAGCCCAGCCACGAGCCCGAGGGCGAGAACGCGAAATTGCTGATCAGCGCCCCGGCAGGCACTTCGCTCACCGAGCTGGGCGCGCTCGGGGTCGGCTGCGAGAGATCGACCAGCATGACCGCCTGAGCGTCCGGGCCCGCTTGGAAGTTCAGCGCGCCGTCCTGGTGAAAGGGCTGCGCTGCGGCGAGCCTGCCGAGACCCTCATCGCCGCTCACCCGCACGGGCGAGCTCGGCTGTGTGCCATCGAACTCGATCAGGAAGAGGCTCCCATAGACGCCATCTCCGGTCTGGTAGACCAGCGCATCGCCATCGGGCCGCCAGCGCCAGTCATGCAGGCTCCCCTCGAGCGTCGTCGACACGAGCGCCGGCGCGGCCAAGGGCTCGTCGAGATCGCGGACCCACAGCTCGACGCGACCGTCCTCGTCTTCGTCAACCGTGTAGATGATCTTGTCGCCGACCAGCTCGAGCCTGTCGACGCCGGTCGAGGGCGCCGCATAGTCGGTCAGCGGCGTCGGGTCGGAGGCGGGAGGCAGGGCCGACCAGTAGAGCTGGTTGACGCCGGTCCCGTCGGGATCGAGCACGAACACCGCAGCGCTGCCGTCCGCCGCGATCGCGTGGCGCTGGGGTAACGCGCCCGGCAATGGCTCCGCTACGAGCGGCAGCGCTGCGCCGGGCTGACCTTGATCGAACTCGACGTACCACAGCCGCTCGCTGCCCTGATTATGGATCTCGGCCAGCATCGCAGCGCCCTCGCTCGTGAACGCCGGCTCGTGCACGCTGCCGCTCAGGTCCAGCGGTAGGAAGGGCCTCAGAACGGGCTCGCCCGCGCCATCGAGATCGATCAGCTCGCTGACTTGCTGCCCTTGCGGGCCGTGAACCACGTGCAGGGCGCCGAAGGGCGTGGGCCCGACGACCAGCAGGCCCTCGCTGGGATCGTTCATGGTCAGCAGCACCTGCGGGCTCTCGGCCTGCGAGCCCGCCGCGAGATCGAAGGCCAAGAGCTGCAGTGGATCGAGCTCGCTCAGCCGCCCGCTGGTCACGAACCACAGCGCCTCGTCTTGCGGGCCCTCGGTGTCTGTCTCGCTCTCGTCGGGATCGCCCTCGCTCTCGCTCGTGTCGTCTTCACCGACCTCGTCGTCGGTAGACGTCTCGTCGGGCGAGCAAGCGGACATCGGGGCTGCGAGCAACAAGAGCAAGGACAAGCTGGGTCGAACGCGCAAGGTCATCATGTAGCGGCTGCATGTCCCATGCAGATGTCGCCTGCATGGAAAAGTCCGTGTCCACGCGAACGCCGCCATGCGTATGGTGCGACCCAGGCCTGAAGCCTTCAGCGCCCGGCCAAGCTCAAGCTGATGCCCGAGTTGGGCCCGCCTGGCACGCCCGTGAGCGAGACCTTGCCGACCGACGCCCGCAGGTCGAGCAGCAGCACGTCGGGCGCGAGCTGCTGGCCACGCAGGATCTCGGACTGCTCGCGCGGCTCGGCGACGTTCTTGGCTCGGTACACGACCACGGGCACGCCTCGCTCTTGCCCCAGCCTGCACACCGCCCGGCAGTAGTAGTGGTTGAAGTCACCCTCGGCGACGGTCTCGGCCGCGTTGATCGGCATCCGCCGACCGCCGCGGTCGTGCTCGCGCAGGAGATCGTTGGCGCGCAGCTGGTTGGCCAGCCACGCGTCGGTCCGCTCGCGCGCAGCCTCGAGCAGCAGCTGCGGCCACAGCTCCCGGCCCGCGTCGTTGAGCCGCTCGTGCACGACGAAGCGATCGTTGGCGAGATCGTGCTCGATCTCCTCGACCATCAGGGCGCGGACCCGCGGCTCGTTGGGCGGTTGGAGATCGAGGTAGAGCAGCGACATGGCTGGCGACGAGCCTGGCCCGCAGACTGCGGGTTTTCAAGCGGTTCGAGAGAGCATGATCGCGCTCACGAGGGTTCCTGGCCCTCTGAGGGCCTAAGGTGGTTTGCGGGCGGTCGCTGGAGGGCTCGGCAGCTCGGCAGCCGAAAATCGCTCGCTGGCGAGCACCTGCGCGAACGCGGCCGCTTGCTGCTCGTGAATGCGCAAGGACGCCTCGAGCACCCAGATCACCTCGAGCAGCTCCGAGCTGAGCTCTGCCGTCCACGACTCGGGTCGAATGTCGTCCAGCGAAGACGAGCTCTTGCCTCGCGGGCTCCGCATCCGAAACCCGAGCCACGATCGCAAGAGCGCCAGACCAGAGACTTGGTACGCCCACACGCCCGCATGAACGGGCGCGAACACCCCGGCGCCCACCCACAGCTGGACGCTGCGCTCGTCGTAGTGAAAATCCTCGGGGAAGTCGTGCTCGGACACCGGGTGAATGCATCGAGCTCGACCGCTCGGGCGCCAATCCTGCTCGGGCCGCATTCGTTGGCCGAAGGTATGCCAGCAGAGCAGCTCGCGGCCCAATGTCGCGACACGCTCGAACAATTCGGCGTCCTTGGTGATCGGCACGCGCGGGCCCGGCTCGGCGAGCTCGTCGTGCAATGCGCGAGTGAAGGCGGGGTGTGCCATCACGCCGTATACGTAGCAGGCGAAATCACTCACTCCGACGGTCCGCTCGTAATGTGCAGACAATCGAGCGAGCAGCCCCGGCGCGACGTTTGCCAGCTCGCCACGAGCGTCACGCCACAGCGGCAATACGTCGGCGCCTCCGTACGAGCCCCTGAAGTGATGGAGATCCGGCACGTCGGCGCTCGCGAAGATCGCAGGCCCCTCGCCGAGCTCATAGGCCATCAACGTGGTCAGAAAGATCTGCTCGTCTCCCGCGACTCGCCAGAGCGTCGGTCGCAGGAAGTCGCCGAGCCGGCTGTCGGCGAGGCACCACCTGCGATCGAGCGCCCGAAAGCCGTAGCGCGCGAGCGGTGGCGCAGGCGTATCCGCGGGCAAGCGAGCCAAGGCAACCATCCGAGCCCCGTCGTCGCGCAGATGCTTGCATGCGCGCTCGACCGAGCGATCGCGGGTCGAGCGGAACGCGAGCTCCCGATCGCTCGCCTGCAAGAGCGCACGCCAGCGGGCCTGCAACACCTCGCGGGTCTCGGCGATCGGCCAGGTCCGCTTCCACTGCGCGCCCGAGTGCTGCCACGGGAACAGATCGGCGAGCCGCGGCCAGGTCGCGACGTCGCCGCCCCCGGCGGGGATCAAGGGCTCCGCCCAACCAGTCGGCGCGCGCTGCCAGGCCAAGCTCGCGCGGCCCTCGATCGCGGCGAGCGAGGCGAGCTTCTGCTCGCGGGCGCACGAGTCGGGCAACTTCGTGTACCAGACCTCGGCCGGGCTCGCGTCGCGCAGACCCGCGCGGCGCAGCGCAAACACGACGCAGACCGGAGATTGAATCGAAAAGACGTTGGCGGAGGGTCGCGGGCCGCGGGTGTCTCCGCCGAGGTCGAGGATCCACAATGAATCGACGCTTCGGCGCAAAGATTCGCGCATTCGCGCGAACCCGGGTCCGCGCAGAAAGCTCGATGAGGTGACCAACGCGACGATCCCACCAC
>CBFGLP010000719.1:0-5021 GCA_965649595.1 uncultured Myxococcales bacterium
TGGCGAGAGCGAGTGCAGCGACTCGAGCGAGGGTGACAGCGACAGAGGCAGCGAGACCGAGACCGAGACCGAGACCGATGGCGAGGCCGACACAGACCTCCCCTCGACCTGCACCAACGCTCGCCTCGATGGCAGCGAGACCGCGATCGACTGCGGTGGAGAGTGCCCGCCCTGCGCCGATGGGCTCGACTGTCTGGCCCCCGGCGACTGCGAGTCGGGCGTGTGCGACGTGGTCTGCCAAGCGCCCGCCTGCGACGACGCGGTCCACAACGGCGACGAGCTCGAGGTCGACTGTGGCGGGCCCTGCCGGTTCTGCGAGCACTCGCCGCTGCTGCTCGAGCTCGACGACTTCCCGAGCACCGACGCCTACCTGCCGACGGTCACGACGCTCGACGCGGGCCGCTTCGTCATCGCCCACACGACCGCGGCCGGTGGCTTCGTGCGCTGGTTCGACGAGCTCGGCGAGCCTGAACAAGCCAGCCTGCCGCTCGGCTCGGGCGTCGCTGTTCAGCCGCTCGTGGCCATCCCGCTCGCGCCGCGCGGGATCGACGATCGCGTGCTCGCGCTGGCGAGCGGCACCAACCTGATGAGCAGCTCGACGGACCTGTTCCTGATCGATCAGAGCAGCGAGGGCCTGTCGAACGAGCAGCCGGTCTATCAAGGCCCCTCGGCGGTCAACTTCGGCATCGACATGTCGATCTCCGGCACGCTCGCGACCTTCGTGTGGGCCCACGACAACCACGTCTGGCTGCGCCGGCTCGACCTCGCCAACGCGCAGTGGCTCGACGCCGAAGCGATCGCGGTCGAGCCCTTGCCGGGGCTCTACGATGGCCGCACCCCGGCCGTCCACGCCGGGCCCGACTTCACGCTGGTCGTGTGGTCGCGCTGCGACGCGGGCATGGGCTCGAGCTGCAACATCGTGTCGCGCCGGTTCGAGGCCGACGCTTGGTATGCGGCGCCCAAGCTCGCCAGCGCGAGCAAGGCCAACCACCGCTACCCGAGGGTCGCCCGCGACGCCGAGGGCCGCTTCGCGTTGACCTGGGCCGAAGGCACCACGACCGTGTGGGCGGCGATGCTCGACGACACGAGCATGACCGTGCTCGGCGAGCCCTGGACGCTCCAGCAGACGGCCAACAGCGCGATCCTGCTACCCGACGTGGTCGCGCTCGACGACGGCAGCTTCGCGTTCGCCTGGCCCGACGGCAACGACGACCGTGTGCACCTGCGCCGCTTCATCGAGCCCGGCGAGCCCAAGCTCACCGACATCGGCGACGAGGCGCCCTGGCCGATGGCGACCGACCCGGTCGGTGTCCGCATGAGCACGAGCGAGGGTCGCCTGGTGGTGACCTGGTCGGCGCGCTACGGCCTGCTCTCGCAGATCCAAGGCCAAGTCCTGAGCTACTAGACCTCGCTCCCCGCGTCGGCACGAGCCGTCTGGGTCGCGCGTGCGCTCGCGCCCCAACCGGAGGAGTTGGCTTCGAGATCGTCGACACTTCGCGAAACGAATAGCTACTCTCTCTCGCATGACCTACCGCCCGCTCCTCGTCGCTCCGTTGCTGCTGCTCGGCACCAGTGGCGGCTGCCTCGGACCCAACCCGCTGCTCGACGCTGGCGACGAGATCGATGGCGAGAGCGAGAGCGGCGAGAGCGACACCGACGAGGCCTCGACCACTCAGGAGAGCGAGACCGCCGACACGAGCGAGACCGACACGGGCCCCGCGACCTGCACCGACACCGAGCTCAACGGCAACGAGACCGCGATCGACTGCGGTGGCGATTGCCCGCCCTGCGACGACGGGAAGACCTGCGAGCTCGGCAGCGACTGTGTCTCGGGCGTCTGCGACGCGGTCTGCCAGGCCCCGGCCTGCGACGACGCCGTGCTCAACGGCGACGAGCTCGAGATCGACTGCGGAGGCGCTTGCACCTTCTGCGAGCTCTCGACCTTCATCGCCCAGTGGGACGACATCGACGGGCAAGACGCCCAGCAACCGCGCGCGCTGATGTTCGAGGACGGCGAGCTGGCGATCAGCTTCCACACCGCGACCGAGGCTCGGCTGCGCTGGTTTCAGGAGCTCGGCGCCCCGCTGACCCCGAGCGAGACGATCGGCGAGGGCCTGACCTTCGCTGGTTACGTCCCGATCCCGCTCGCCGCCCGCGAGGACCTCGACGAGCCCAGCTTGCTCGCGCTGATCAGCGGCGAGGATCCGATGAGCACCTCCAACGACCTGTTCTTGGTCGAGCGCGACATGGAGATGGAGGGCGACATCCGGATCGTGTTCCAGGGCCCGGCGGAGGTCCTCTACGGCGAGGTCGCGACCGCCAGCACGCGCGCGATCATGGCCTGGCAGCAAGACAAGCAGGTCTACCTGCGCCGCCGCGACTTCAGCATCGGCAACGGCGAGTGGATCGACGTGCAGCCGCACGCGGCCGAGACCTCGCCAGCGATGTACGACGGCAGCTTCCCCGATCTCGCGGTCGCTCCCGACGGCACGATCGTGGTGGTCTGGAGCCGCTGCGCCAAGGAGGGCACGCCTTGCTCGATCGCGCTGCGCCGGTTCGACGGCGAGTGGATCGACGAGGCGCCCTTCGTGGTTACGGCCCCGGGTCCGCAGTACTTCACCAACCCGCAGATCAGCGTCGGCGCCGACGGACGGATCGGGCTCGTCTGGACCCTGCTCGACCTCGGCGACTCATCGGCGATCGGGCAGATCCTCGAGCCCGATCTGAGCTCGGTCGGCGAGGCGTGGGTGCTGCAAGAGAACTTCCCCTCCGAGGTCGGCACCGACATCGTCGCGCTCGCGGACGGCAGCTTCGCCTACGCGTGGGCCGATCAGCCCGCTCAGCGCGTGCACCTGCGCCGCTACGTCGGCAACGACGAGGCCAAGCTGCCCGAGATCGGCGACGAAGCACCGTGGCCACAGACACCCGCACCGATGGCGCCGAGCCTCGCTAGCGCGGGCAACCGCCTGCTCGTGGTCTGGGAGACCGACACCGGCACCTTCACGCAGATCGCAGGTCAGGTGTTGGCTTTCTGAAGCCACGCTTCGATGCCGCCACGATCGCGTCCGTGAGATCGCCCGCAGTCTCTCGCGATCGCCCCCACTCGCAGGTGAGTGTTGGTTCTCGACGGTCGAGTGCGGACCTTTGCCGTCCTTGACGCGAGACCACGGACCGGACTAGTGAACCGACGTGGCGACGCGCTACTTCTCCCTCGACGAAGCGCAGGCGCTGGTTCCGCGAGTCCGCTCGCTGATGGGCCAGGCGCTGCAGCTCCACGGTCACCTGCGCAGCGCGGTCGCTCGACTCGGCGATGCGGGCCACGACATCAACTGGTCGCTCCTGCGCGGTGACGAGCAGCTCGACGAAGCCTCGGTCGAAGAACGCGAGCTGCTCGAGCGCGCGCGGATGATCTATCAGACCCTGCGCGAGACCGTGGCCGAGATCGAGGTGCTCGGCGCCGAGGTCAAGGGTGTGCTCGAGGGTCTGGTCGACTTCCCCAGCTGGCGCGACGGACATGAAGAGGTGCTGCTCTGCTGGAAGCTCGGCGAGAGCTCGATCGGCTACTACCACGGCGTCGACACTGGGTTCGATGACCGCCAGCCGATCGCGGGCCACCGCTTCACCGCCGAGCCCGACCTCGAGCTCGAGCTCCGGACCAGCGAGGCGAGCTAGTGCCCACGAGCACTCCAGACCCGACCGAGACCGCCGAAGCGCCGGCCAGTGATCCGCGCGTGCTCGAGCGGCTGGTCGCTGGCCACCGCGAGTTCCTGCGCTTCCTCGAGCGTCAGGTCGGCGAGCGCGAGACCGCCGAGGACATCCTGCAGAGCGCGTTCGTCCGGGCCAGCCAGAGGACCTCGCAGCTGCGCGACGAGGAGTCCGTGGTCGCATGGTTTTATCGGATGCTGCGCAACGCCGTGATTGATCACTGGCGCGCGCAGGGTCGCAGCGCCGCCAAGCTCGACGCGCTCGCGCACGAATTCGCCACCGCCGAAGCCCCCAGCGCGGACACCCGAGACGCCGTCTGCCGCTGCGTCGGCGAGCTGCTCGACACGCTCAAGCCCGAGTACGCCGAGGCGCTACGCCAAGTCGAGCTCGAGGGTGTCGCGGTCAAAGACTACGCGCAGGCGATCGGCATCACCCCGAACAACGCCGGGGTCCGAGTGTTCCGCGCCCGCGAAGCGCTTCGTCGCCAGGTCGCGCGCAGCTGCGGCACTTGTGCCACGCACGGTTGCGTGGACTGCTGCTGTCACGAATAGTCGAGCCGAGTCGGTCGCCCGCGACACGCTGATTCCGATCGCTGTGCCGATTGGGCTCGGCGAGCCAGCGTCGCATTGACCTTCTTTCTGATCCGTGCGCGGAGCGAGCGGCCACACTCGAGCTCAGAGCGGAGCAAATCCCTCAGTCCGCGTGCACCAAGGGACCTGCGATCCGAGGCCCGCACGAGGGAGATTTGCTCGGCCAACGTTGCGCCGCTCGTTCGGGCATGCATAGACGACAGATGAGCGCCCGGGTGCGTGCCCGAAACGTGCGGCGCTCCACTCTGGACCCGCTGCGATCGCCGTCGCGCTCGCCAGGTCCAGCGATGCACGCGAGCACACACGTATGACCGATCTCGAGCCACGTCACTCGCTCCATACAAGCTCCCGCACCAGCGCAGGCGAGAGCGACCTGCTGGTCCTCTCGCACCTGCGCTGGGACTTCGTCTACCAACGCCCGCAGCACCTGCTCAGCCGCTTCGCCCGCGAGCGACGCGTGTTCTTCTTCGAGGAGCCAGTCGTCACCACCGGCCAGCCACGCCTCGACGTCTCGCAGCGCGACGCCAAGCTGTGGGTCTGCACGCCGGAGCTCCCGAGCGGGCTGCCTCCGGCCAAGCTGGACCGGCTACAGCAAGCGATGCTCGATCAGCTGCTCGTCGAGCGAGCGCTTCGCAGCTACACGCTCTGGTACTACACCCCGATGTCGCTGGGCTTCACGCGGCACCTGTCTCCGAGCGCGATCGTCTACGACTGCATGGACGAGCT
>CBFGLP010000720.1:0-2082 GCA_965649595.1 uncultured Myxococcales bacterium
GTGACCCCGGCAACTCGCCGCGGCGCGCTGCCCGTCGGCCCGGACGGGCCGACGGAGCCCTTCGGCCCGGACGGGCCGACGGAGCCCTGGGGCGCGGAGGTGCTCGTGGGGGTTGGAGTCGGCTGGGGTCGGGCGCTCGGCTGGAGCCGCGCGCCCTCGGAGGACCGACTCGGACCGGCTCCGCTCGACGACGACGCGCCTGGTTGGCCGCGCAGCTCGGTCGGGGTCGCCAGCGGACCGGTGATCGGTTGGTGTCGGCTGCGACGGACCGATTCGGGCATGTTCTGGTCGAGCACGATCCCACGCCCGGTCGCTCGGTCGGCGACCACGTAGATTGCCTTCCAGGGGAAGGTACAGCGGGTCACGTAGCCGCCGAACGACAGGTCTGCGCCGATGCCATCGTCGGCGAAGGTCAGGTCCAGCGGGTAGCTGGCGTCGAGGTCGATGATGAGCCGCTCCTGCCACTGCTCGCGGATGAAGTCGGGGCAGACCACGCCTTCACACAGGGCATTGACGTGAAGCCGAGGGCAGCGCCCGGCGGCGTAGAGCGACTCGACCACGCTCTGAACCGGATGGACCATGCCGACGGGATGCTACCGGACTTCCCTCGCGACTGCGAGAGGGCGACTCGTCCGGTGTGAGCCCAGCGCCCTTCCTCCGCCCCTTCGCCGCGTGGGCTGACGAACGAGTTCGCGGGCGGCATTGGCGTCTTCGGGAGCGCGGAGCTGATCCGGAGATCCGAAACTGAGGTTGGCCCTCTCGCGGGCCGCCGGCCGTGGGCGCGCGATCGCGGCGCGAGGTAGTCGAGCCGCCTGCGGTCGAGGGGCGCCGGATCGAGCTACGTCAGGTGCTCTCGCGCCGACGGCCGCGCTGCAGCCAAGCGATTCCGAACAGCGCAATCGTGGTGAGCAGCGCTTCGGGCCGGAGCCGCTCGAGCGAGCAGTTCCACGCCTGCGGACCCTGGAGACGGTCGGCGTTGTATTGCTCGAGCAGCGCGTCGATCGTCGCGGTGTTGTCCTGCTCGACCTGGGGTGGGCCCATCGACGGGACCTGCTCGATGCTCTCGGCGGCGGGTAGACCTTCGATGCTTGGCCAGCTGCCGGCCTGGTCCAAGGAGACGATTCGCCCATCCGCTAGCTCGACCCAGTCGGAGCCCTCGCACGCGAACACGCGGGTGGCGGACCAGTCGTTGTCGAGCGGCGGCAAGGCGCCGGCCTCGTGGAACAAGGGGTCCTCGGTCATCTCGTGCGGCGAGAGCAGCGTATAGAGCCGAGTCAGATAGCTCGCGTCGGCCAGCATCTGGACCGCGTGCTCGGCAGGGCCGCTGATCCGCTGCTCGTAGTCGGCAGCGAAGCCGGAGGCCGACCAGGCGATCGGATCGATCAGGCCCTCGTAGCACGAGAGGCACGACCAGAACTCGAAGGGATCGAGCTCGGCCGGCGCAGGCAGGTAGAGCTCGAGCAAGGGGCGGACCTGCGGGTGGTAGAACTCGCAGGTCGCCTCGCCCGAGAAGCTCTCGACGCAGCTCATCAAGCCCTGGGCGCTCAGCGTGTCGACCACGTCGATCAGGGCGATCTCGCTGAACGTGCTCGCGATCCAAGCAGGGCTGTAGATGCCGCCGCTCGACACGATGTCGTCGATGCCCGCGTACTCGGTGACGAACGCCCGCCCGCCCGCCTCGTCGATCGCCATCGACACGACCTCGGGGTAGCTGAGCGCCGCCCCGCCGACCCAGTCGAAGCGGGTCGGGTTGAGCTCGACGTGCTTCCAGTTCATCGGGGCGACCCGCTTCTCGCCCAAGAAGAACGCCCGGATCGCCATGTCGTCGACGGCAGCGATCCGGGTCAGCTTGATCGGGATGCAGGGCTCGACGCCGGGGTAGCGGATCGCGAGCGGATGGATCTCGTCGACGCCGGCGCCACCGCGCAGCTTGACGGCCACGAACACGAAGCCGTCCTGCAGGTACTCGTCGAGGATCGGCGGCGCGTCGGGGTCCTGGGCGTAGCCGCTCTCGTCGAGCCAGGTGACGATCTCGTCGATCGTGTCGCCGGTCAGCACGACGTACTCGAACGCGCCCGCGAA
>CBFGLP010000721.1:0-18160 GCA_965649595.1 uncultured Myxococcales bacterium
GTGCCGCCGGAGTTGACGGTCCCGCACACGTCGGCGCTGGCGCCCGCGTGCTTGGCCCCGAGCATGTCGGCCGTCATCGCGACGATCTCGGCCTCGTACTTGCCGATGCTCGGCCACAGATCGGAGTGCAGCGGGTTGGCCTGCGAGTGGATCGCGTAGGCCCGCTCGAGCAAGGCGATGTGCTCGGGCGCACCGTGGTAGACGGCCCCGGACACGAAGCCGTCGCGCCAGCGCTCGACCTCGCGCTGCTGCATCGCCTCGAGCTCGCCGAGCAGCTCGGCGTGGGCGCGGCCCTGCTCGGGCAGGCGCGCGTGGCTGGGGAACTCGTCCTGGTAGGGCTTGGCCGCCTTGCGCAGATCGACCATCAGCTTGTCGTACTCGGCGCGGATGCGATCGCGGACGATCGGGACCTTCTTGGCGACCTCGAAGAGCCCGGTGACCAGACCCTCGCCGACGTCGGTGATGCGCTGCTTGGCTCGATCCTTGATGCTCACGCCCGGGCTTTTAGACGATGCGCGAGTGACCTGCACGGGCAGCGACCGAACTTCGACAAACCAGAGCATCGCCACCACCAAGCGCTGCCTGCGAGTGCCAGTTGCTCGATGGTGTCACTGGTTCAAGCGGGCGTGGATCGCCTTATTGCGACGATAGAGCTGCAAGAACTCGGCGAAGTGGCGGGCGTGCAGCTCCCGATGCTCCGGCCGTGGCTGATAGACCCGCTCGATGCCGACCTTGGCCGGGATGTCGTCGACCGAGAGCGCCTTCAACCCGAGGCTGGCCAAGAGCGCGGCCCCTCGCGAGTTGCAGGCCCGCGGCTCGGCGACCTGGTGGATCTCGCGATCGAGCACGTCAGCCATGATCTGGCACCACAGCGGCGAGCGAGCGCCACCGCCGATGAAGCGGAGCCGATCGTGGCGGCGCCCGGTAAAGCGCTCGACCGCGGCGAGCAACCAGCGGTTGTTGTAGGCGACGCCCTCGTAGATCGAGCGGACCAGATCGCTGCGGCGGGTCTGCAGCGAGAGGTTGTGAAAGCCGGCACGAATCTGGTGATCGGCGACCGGGCAGCGCTCACCGTACAACCAGGGCGTGAAGATCAGCCCGCGGCTGCCCGGCTGCGCCTCGCTGGCCAGCTGCTCGAGGCGGACCCAGAAGTCGTCGGGGACCGGTCCAGTGCCCAAGGCGTCGTCGGGGAACAGCAAGCTGTCGCGCAAGTGCTCGAGGCACGCGCCCGCGGTCTCCTGCGAGTTGGCGATGAAGTAGCGGCCTGGCAGCGGCGAAGGCAATGCGGCCATGTTGTCGGCCAGCGAGGTCTTTTTATGCGGGACGTGGCAGGTCAGCCATGAGGATGTCCCGACGTAAATGTGGGCCTCGAAGTCACGCACGGCTCCGGACCCGACCCCAGCCGACTGCACGTCCGGAGTGCCGCCGACGACCACGACCTGCTCGCGCAGCCCGAGCTCGCGCGCGGCCGCGGGCGTGAGCGTGCCGATCACGTCGGTCGCCCCGAGCAAGCGCGGCAGCTTGCGGCGATCCATGTCGATCCAGCCGAGCAGGCGATCGTCGTAGTCGACCCGCGAAAGATCGCGGTTGTCGGTCGCCCACAGCAGCGTGATCGAGTCGTAGGTGGCCGTGAACTCGCCGGTCAGGCGGTGGTTCAGCCAGTCCTTGGGCTCGAGGAATTTGTGCGCCTGCGCGTAGATCTCGGGAAACTCGTGGCGCAGCAGCAGGAGGTGGGCGATCGGCTCCTTGCCGACCAGGCTCGGGGCCCCGCCGGTCAGGCGCAGCCACCGGACCAAGCGGCGCGCACCATAGCCGGCGACCCGCGGCGCGGCGCCGCAGACCTTCGGCACGTAGCGAGCCCCGCGAGAGTCCATCCAGATGATCGCCGGACGCAGCGGTCGACCGCTCTCGTCGACCGCCACGGTGCCAGCCCAGTGCGAGGTCACGGCCACGGCCACGACCCGCGCAGGATCGAGGCCCGAGGCTGCATAGACGGCTCGCGCCGCGCCGACGATCGCCTGCCACCAGTCCTCGGGATCTTGCTCGGCGCCGCCGTGATCGGAGAGCAGCAGCTTGGTCGGGCGTGCCTGCCACGCGAGCACTTGGCCCGCGAGGCTCACGAGCGCGACCTTCGGACCCGAGGTGCCGAGATCGATGGCGAGGACGAGTGCGTCGGAGTCCACGGCGAGCGCGAGGCCGGAGTCGGGAGGGTCAGTTGGAGGTCCGCTGAACCCGGAGCTTGTACTCGTTGCACGCGCCCGGGTTCTGGACTCGGAATACCCGAATGTACACGGCCTCGGGCCACGCGATGTTCTCTTCCCACTGGTTGAGGAAGACCGGCACGTGGCTGTCCCAGAACCACCACTCGCGCACGGGCGGTGAGCCGGCGCCGAACTGCGTGGCTAGGCCGGCGTCGAAGGGCACGGCGTTGCACTGGCGATAGACCTCGAACCGGTAGTCGCCGTTGTCGTTCTTCTCGAAGTCGACCTGGATGATCCCGGCGTTGGGCCGCACACCGTTGGCCATGTTCTCGGGTGTGCCGACCCAGTACCAGTCCTCGGCCCCGTTGCCGATCAGGTTGTCGAGCACGGGGATGATCCCGACCCCGACGTTCTGCGCCTGATCACCTTCGGCCAGCACGCCGAGGAAGCCACCGAGCGAGCCGCCACACTCGGCGTTGCTGGTCTCGCGCGAGCTGCCCTTGCACTCGCAGCCGTTGCCGACGACATCGTCGGCGTCGAACCACTCGTCGACGCAGGTCTTGATCTTGCAGCCGTCCTGGCCAGGTGCGGGCGGGTCACACAACCAACCATCTTGCTCGGCGACGTTGGCCACCGGCACGCCGTCGGCTGGGCACATGTCGTCGGCCGGCGCGGCATCGATCTCGCCCGCGCAGTTCTCGGCCAAGCCGTTGCAGATCTCGTTGCCCTGATCGGCGCCGACACCCGGGTTCGCGTCGTCGCAGTCGGGCCCGAGCTTGTCGGCACCGTAGGTGTCGCAGCCGACCCAGGCGAGATCCTGGTCGTCGTCCTTGCAGTTGGCGCAGCCCGACTCGGAGAAGTTGTAGGGGTCGCTGTCGTCGCAGTCGGGGCCCTGCTCGCAGTCTTGGCCAAAACCGTCTTGGTCGTCATCGATGCAGACCGGCGCGTCGTCGCTGCTCTCGTCGCTCGAGTCGGTGTCGGTATCGGTATCGGTCTCGCTATCGCTCTCGTCACCCGACTCGCCCGACTCACCCAACTCGGTGTCGGACTCGCTCTCGCTCTCGCTGGTACCGACATCGTCGGCGTTGCCGGTCTCGCGCTCCTCGTTGGCGTCGAAGCAAGCAGCGAGCGAGAGCGCGCCGAAGCACGCGAGCGTGAAGGTTCCGAAGCGGTCGCAGATCATGGCTGGATGGTGCCAGCCTGCGCCGAGCCTGCGAAGCCGTCCATGGGTCCAACATGGCCTCGTCGTCGGCTCGGGTGCGCCTTTAGCTCGGCAGCAACGCCGCGTCGATGTCGACCACCCACGCGTTGCCGAGCTCGTCCCCGGCTACGAGAGTTGCCCCGCGCAGCGACACGTGGGCAAAGCCCGCAGGACCACGCAGCGCAGCGAGCGGGCGCAGCTTGGTCCCGGTCGCCCACAACCGCAGCACGCCGTCGCTGCCCGCAGAGGCGAGCAGGCGCTGATCGGGGCTGAGCGCCAGGCTCTTGACCGTCGCGCGTGGGTGCGCGAGCTGACTGTCGATCAGCTGGCCCCGCTCGAGATCCCAGACCTCGATCGCGCCGCCCTTGCCGGCCGTGATCACCCGCGCCGGGGTCGTGGTGACGACCACGGCGTGGACCTGGTCGTTGTTGCCCGGCGAGACGTCGAGCCGGGCTCGCCTGTGCTCGATGTCCCAGACCTTGAACCCCCCGCGGTTGTCGGCGACCACGACCTCGTCGCCCTTGGGCGTGAACGCGCAGGCGTAGATCCAGCGCTCCTGCGAGCCGATCGAGCCGCTCGCGTCCTCGTCCTCGAGGTCGATCACGAACACGAGCTTGTCGTCGCCCCCGACGACCAGCCGACGGCGATCGGGGCTGAGCGCGACGCAGCGCAGCCAGTCGCGCCCGACCGTGAAGGTGGTCCGAGCCGCGTCGTGCTCGCGATCCCAGATCCGCACGCCTTGGTTGGTGCTGGTCGTGACGAAGCGCTGCTCGTCGATCCACGCGGCCGCGAGCACCGACCACGCGTCGTGAAACTTCCGGATGATCGTGTTGCTCGCGAGATCGAGCAGGGCCAGCTGCGAG
This sequence comes from uncultured Myxococcales bacterium, assembly GCA_965649595.1. Lineage (GTDB taxonomy): Bacteria > Myxococcota_A > Polyangia > Nannocystales > Nannocystaceae > Plesiocystis. Next base: position 4,266 of record CBFGLP010000721.1, read on the forward strand.
TGCCCGGCCGCGATCACGGCGACGCTGCCGCTCGGATCGATCGCCGCGACCTTGCAGGCGCCGTCCCAGACACTCTCGCTCGGGCTCGTCAGCCCCTCGCGCGTCCATAGCTTGGCGAGGCCTTCGACCGAGCTGCTCACGACCAGCTGCCCGTCGGGCGTCGCGTCGCAGCCGGTCGTCTCGCCAGCGTGCGCGAGCAAGCCACCGACGTCCTTGCCACCGTCGACCGACCAAAGCTCGAGTCGACCATTCGACTGCGCTACGATCAGCTCGCGCTCGTCGCTGATCAACACGCAACCACGCACGATGCCCGACCGGCTCGGGTAGACCTGCTCGAGCGTGCCGCTGGTCGTGTTGAAGCGGCGGCCGTCGCTGATCGAGAGCGTCCACGCCCGCTGCGCGAGCCGATCGAGCGCGACGGCTTGGACCGCGTACTCGTGCGTGCTCAACTCGAGCCGCTGGCGTGGCTCGGCCAGCTCCCACACACGACCGCGCTTGTCGGCGCCGCCGCTGAGACCCAACGAGCCGCCGGGGCTGATCGCGACCGAGGTGCAGCGCTCGGCGTGGCTGCCCAGGTCGATCGCGCCAGCGAACCCACGCCCTGGGTGCCAGACGAGCACCTTGCCGTCGGCCCCACCGCTGATCACCGTGTCGCCCTCGTCGGAGATCGCCAGGGCGATGACGCTGTCGCGGTGCTGATCGAGCGTGCCGGCGGCCTTGCGCTCGACGAGGTCGAAGCGATGGATACGGTTGCGAAACCCACCGACGACGGCCCAACGTCCGTCCGGGGTCATCGCGCAAGCTCGCAGGATCCCGTCGGTCTCGAAGCGGTGCAGCTCCTCGCCGGTCTCGCTCGACCACAGCCGCACGCTCGCGTCCTCGCCGATCGTCAGCACGAGCTTGCCGTCGGCAGTGATCGCGCAACCTTGGACCTCGCCAGCGTGGCCCGCGAACGCACGATGCCAGCGAGGTGGGGCGGCGAGCGGGAAGCGAAGCCGCAGCGGCGGCAGGCGCTGCTCGGGCCAGAGCAAGCGCCGCTGCAGGTCGGCGCGAGTCCAGCCGGCGCTCAGCAGACCGTTCCACAGCAGCCCCGGCAGCGCGTCTGGCTCGACGCGAAGCACGTGCGACCAGGGTTGAAGGACCGCGACCAGCACCCGGCCGAACTCTCCCTGCAGAGGATCGAGGCCGAGCCCCGCGAGTCGCTGCTCGAGCACGAGCGGGCCCCGCTCGCGCACGATCGACTGCAGCATGGCGACGTCCGCCGCCCAGGGGCTGCCGCCCGGGCCGAGGCTCGCTTGGCCCATGTGATGGCTGCGATGCCGCCCGAGGTAGGCGCGGGCCAGCTCGGCCGCTGCGGACCCAGAAGCTCGCTCGGCGAGGCTCAGCGCGTCGAGCAGGGCTTGCTCGAGATCGTTGCGCGCGTCATCGATCTCGGCGCGGATCCACTCGCCGATCGCCGGGTGCAGCAACGCGAGCGTCGGCGTCGCAGGCGAAGCGAGCAGCTCGCAGGCGTGCGCGAGCACGAGCTCGCTCGCGCGGACCGGACCCGAGCACGAGCGCAGGCACGCGTCGACGAGCTCGGCGTGGAGCGGCTCGCGGGCGATCGCCAGCAACCCGAGCGCGTCGCGTACGAGCACGCGCGACGTAGTCGGCAGCGCCTCGATCCGCGCCCACGCGAGCGCCAACCACCGCGCGAAGCGGCGCGGCAACGCGGGCCGCTCGGCCTCGGTCTCGGCCCGCGCGAGCAGCCGGTCCAAGGGCGGATCGGCGAGGCCGAGCCGCTGCTGCTCGACTACTGCGCTCGCGTAGAGCAGGCTGCCCCGAGCACGCTCGAGCAGCTGCTCAGCGAAGCCCGTCGCCTCGGCGAGCTGCTCGAGCACCCGCGTGTGGCTGCGAAAGCGAGGCTCGCCGTCGCGCTGCTCGACGAGATCGATCACCCGCGTGTCTGCGGGCCAGGGCGCGGGCTCGATCGCCACGCTGGTGGCCAAGAGCGCCACGCCTGCGGGCCACTCGATGTCGAGCAACGCGCGGAGCTGGTCGGGCGAGTGGCGATGCAGGTGCTCGAGGCCGTCGAGCACGACCACGAGCTGCCCCTCGCGTGGGTCGCTCGGCTGCTCGCCCGCGAACGCGGCTTCGAGCGAGGCGAGCCAGGCAGAGCCGTCGAGCTGCGCGAGCAGGTTGGCGCGCAACGAGTCGAGCTCCAGCGTCGCGCGATGAGTAGGCGACGAGCGCTGGCCCACGGCCTTGCGCTTCGGCACGCGCCGAGCGAGCCACTGGGCCAGCACCCGCGTCTTGCCGCTGCCCGCCGGGCCGCGAACGATCACCCGGCTCGACTCGTGCAGCGCCTCGTCGATCGCGTCGAGCACGTCGGATCGCACGACCTCGCCCGGACGCGGACCAAAATCCTCGTGCACGGCGAAGGGCAGCCGTGGCGGGCTGGTCGACGCGTCGATCCACGCCAGCAACCCTGCCCAGTCGCGCGCCGGATCGAAGCTCGGCAAGCGCTCCAGCTCGCCGGGTGTCGACGCGCCACATGGCTCGACCACCGCCAGCCTGGCGATCCGCTCGTGCGCGTGCTCGTGCAGGGCCTCCCAGCAGCCGGTCACGCGCTCGGCTTTGGTGCGCGGCCACCAGCTCGCCGGCTCGGCCACCAGCACCGCGTCGGCGAGGCACAGCTCGCGTCGCAGCGCGAGCTCGAAGCTACCGATCGGAGGTGAGCCAATGCAGGGGATCACCACCTCGTGCCCGAGCCCTCGGAGCGCCCGCGCGAGGCCCTCGACTGGTTCGCGCTCGAGCGCTGGCCGACCCGGATGAACGAGCAGGACTCGCACCGTCGGTGATGCTAACAGTCCGCAAGCTCGCGTGACCTCGCTAGCGCCCTCACTGGGCTCGCAGATCTTCCAAGCTGGCCGAGCGAGCGTCACCGCGCTCGCGCCACAGCGCGGCGACCATCGACTTGTAGCGCTGGGTCTCCTCGCTCAGCTCCGCACCGCCCGCGAGCCAGGCCTCGACCGCTCGATCTCCACCGTTGTAGGCCGCCGCCGCCAGCTCGACGCTGCCCCACCGCTCGAGCCCTCGCGCGAGCGTCCACGCGCCGAAGTCGAGGTTGTAGGCGGGGTCATCGAGGCGCACCTCCGCGTGGTCGGCCAACCCTCGCTCGCTGGCGATCCGCTCGCCGGTGCTCGGCATGATCTGCATCAGCCCTCGCGCGCCTCGGGGGCTGCGCGCTCGCGGGTCTCCGCCTGACTCCAACAACACGACGATCGCCAGCAGATCGGGATCGACCCCATGCCGCAGCGCCGCCGCCTCGATCGTCGACGCGTGCGCCTGCACGGCCGAGGGCATCCAGCTCACGTCGAGCTCGACCGCGTCGATCCCCGGGCTGACCAAGCCCTCGCTCGCCCGCTCCGAGAGCTCCGCCTCGCTCGGCTCGACGGACACGTCCTGCGGCTCGAGCTCGTCGAAGCAGCCCGGCAGCGCCGCCGCCAGCCCGATCACCGCCCCCATCAGCAAGGCCGGCGCCCACGCGGACACCCGCGACCAGCTCCGACTCCCCTGCCCTTCCACTGCGATCCCTCGTGCTTCGTCCATCATGCTCTGCTCCTGGTTTGGCTCGTCGCTCAGCAGCCGCCGCACTCGAGCCACGAGCGGCGTCCCATCGATGGCCAGGCTCGGCCGTGGAGCAGCGCGCAGCGCCGCCCCTCGCCAGTGCTCCAGCTCGACCAGCGCGCGCGCGTAGTCCAGCCGATCGCAGCCTTGCTCGATCGCCCGATCGTCGCAGTCGTGCTCGCGCTCGACCCGAGCGAGCGCGGCCAACCAGCGAACCGCCGGGTGATAAAAGAACAGCGCCTCGATGATCTCCTGCACCCAGTTGCACAGGTAGTCGTGGCGGCGCACGTGGGCCAGCTCGTGGGCGAGCGCGGCCTCGACCTGCTCGATCGGCATCCGCGTGGCCATCCCGATCGGGAGCAAGATCAGCGGCCGCAGCCAGCCGAGCACGACCGGTCCGTGCACCCGCGCCGACTCGGCGACCGAGATCCGACCGATGAACCATCGTCCTACGCCGAGCCGCTCGGACAGCTCGTGCACGACTGGCTCGAGATCGGGCAGCGCGAGCGCGCTGGCTCGCAGCCGTCGCAGCCCCAGCCAACCCGCCGCGAGCCGCACGCTCATGCTCCCGCAGCCGCCCGCCCAGACCAGCAGCACGATCGGCACCGCCTGATCGATGCCCGCCTGCGCACGCGCCCACGCGCTCGCGTCCGAGCCGAGCGACCACGCACCCGCGCCCGCGAGCCCGAGCTCTCGCCGAAGCGCGGTGATCCGCAGCCACTCGATCCGCCAGGTCAGCAGCGCCAGGCCGGTGATCACCAGCAAGCCGACGAACGCCGACAGCCAGCGAGCCCGTGGCGACCTGCTCGTCCGCACCAGCAGCACGACGACCCCGGCGACGCACGCCGCCTGCCAGATCACGTGGACCAGCGCCCAGCCGAGCGCGTGCAGCCAAGCCGGAAGCGCGCTCACGATCGCTTGCTCCTGCGCGGCCGCTGCGGCCCGCGCTCGGCCTCGAGCTGATCGATCAACGCCCGGATCTCTGCCAGCTCCACGTCCGAGGCCGGCCGCTGGCTGAGCGCCTGCATGACCAGCGCCGAGGTCGAGCCCGCGAACGCCCGCTCGACCAGCTCGTCGAGCATCCGATGCTGGACCGACTCGCGGGCGAGCACCGGCGCGTAGACGTGGCTGCGCTGGCTCTCGTCGCGGGTCAGCAGGCCCTTGCCGACCATGATCTGCATCAATTTGAGCACCGTGGTGTAGCCGGTCCCGCGCGCCTCGAGGGCCTCGTGCACGTCGCGGACCGTCGCAGGTCCACGTGCCCACAAGACCTCGAGGATCTGCAGCTCCGCCGGCGTGGGCGGGCTCGTGGGTGCTCGCGGATCGCTCGAAGAGGGCATCCACCGGCGATTGTACGAGCCTCTTCGTAGATGTCAACGAAAAGCTTCGTACTTCTCTCGCCAGCAGCAACGCGCGAAGGCGCCGAGCCAGCCAGGCCTCGGCGCCTTCGCGTCACTCTCGATCGAGCAGCTCAGCCGACCGAAGGCTCACGACGCCGACGCAGCGCGACGAGCCCGGCGAGCCCGAACAGCGCGAGCAAGCCACCGCGCTGGTCCGTGTCGCTCGTGCAGCCGCAGCCGCCATCGTCGTCGGCTCCGGCCTCACCGGCCTCGCCGACCTCGTCGTCGCCCACGGTCTCGTCACCCGACTCGTCACCCGACTCGTCAGCCGTGTCGCCGTCGCCGTCGCCCGCCGTGTCGCCGTCGCCGTCGCCGGTCGTGTCACCGTCGCCGTCGCCCGGCTCCGACTCGATCGAGTAGGTCACCGGATCCGAGCAGGCCTCGTTGTCGCGGCGATCGATCGCGCAGGCCTGGTACTCGACGCTGGCCCCCGCCGCCTGGGCCGGGAGCTCGGCGCGGAACAGATCGCCGCCGATGAACCCAGCCGGGACATCGGTAGGCGAGCCACCGTCGACCGTCACGCGCACGAACGCCGAGTCGAGCCGCGGGCCCATGTCGCTCACGACCTCGTCGCTGACCGCGAAGCGGACCACCGGGGTCGCCTCGGGGGTCTGAGGATCGGCGACCGCCTCGACCGCGATGATCCGCGGCGGCGTCGCGTCTTGCGGCATGTTGTCGTTACCCATGTAGACCCGCGCCGGCCCAGCCTGCTCCCCCTGCGCGGTCACCCAGTCGAGCCGCCCGTCGTTGTCGAGGTCGGCACCATCACCCCAGAGCGTCGCGTCCGAGGTGTTGGTGAACTCGTCCCACTCGGTCGAGCCGGTGAAATTCCCAGCCCCGTCGTTGTAGAGCACCCGCTCGACCCGCGGGTCGTTGGGGCTGCCGGTAAACAGGTTGAAGATCACCGCATCGAAGTCGCCGTCGCCGTCGACGTCGGCACAGGCCACGCCGTTGTCGTCGGCGCCGCTCATGTTGCCGGTCACACGCGTCTCGGTCTCGTCGGTGAAGTTGCCGCTGCCGTCGTTGATCGCGAGCTGCTCTTGGTAGTCCGGCGCCATGTTGTCGGTCCACACGTCGAGGTCGCCGTCGCCGTCGACGTCGCAGACGCCCGCGTTGTAGTGGAAGCCGGCCATCGCACCGACGAACTGCGTGGTGACGTCGGTGAAGTTGCCCGCGCCGTCGTTCTCCCACAGCGAGGACTTGCCCTCGTGCATGTTGATCAGCACGTCGAGATCGAAGTCCCGATCGAAGTCGAGCAGATCGACGTCGTCGGGATCGGATCCCTCGGCGCCGCTCGGCACCGAGCCACCGACGGTGAACACCCCGGTGCCGTCGTTGAGCAGGACCCGACCGAAGGTCTCCTGAGCCGGACCTTGCGCGTAGCCATCGGCCACGAAGATGTCGAGGTCGCCGTCGCCATCGAGGTCACCGAAGCGGGTCGCGCCCGCGTAGGCCTGGCCCTCGGGCAGCCGGGTCTCGGCCTCGTCGATGAAGCTGCCGTCGCCTTGGTTGATGAAGAACGCGTCGGGGAACCCGCCCTCGCCGTTGTAGCCGTCCGGCGCGAAGATATCGACGTAGCCGTCACCAGTGACGTCCGCGACCGCGACCTGGCGGAGCCGCCCGGAGAAGTCGTTGACGGTCACGCTCGAGGCCAAGAGGAAGTCGCCGTTGCCGGTGTTGGTGTAGATCACCAGCGGCTGGGGGCCGCCCTGACCGAAGAACCCGGAGTAGTTGGGCTCGATGATGTCGAGGTCACCGTCGTTGTCGATGTCCGCGAGGATGTTGTAGTTGGTCCAACAGCCGCTCCCGTTGCAGGCGAACCCATCGATCGCGCTGGGGTTGACGTCGTAGAGCGGCGTCGCGCTGGCCGAGCCAACCAAGGACATGACGAAGGTGGCCGCGAGCACGGCCAGACTCTTGGGGACGAAGGAAGGCTTCACGAGCGCGATTCTACGCAAGCCGCTCCGTTGCGCCACCGCTCTCGCTGGTTGCCGGGACCCCTAGAGCATCCTCCAGCGAGGAGATCGATCATTCGTGATCGAGGGCACCGCGATCGCTCGACCGAACATTCATCAGGGTCAGCTAGCCCACCACGATCACGCCCGAAGAACTCCATCTGGGCCTACGATCGCCTGGCCTCGACCAGCAGCCGTCGCCCGACGAGCAGGTGCCCGAGCAGTGCAGTCATCACCATCACGGTCGGTAGCCACACGAAGGGCAGCTCCGCCACGAAGGTGTTCGCTGGACCCTCGGTGAACACCCGCATCGGCGTGGGCATCGACATCACCGAGATCGAGACGATCGTGATCAGCAACCCGAGCCCGATCAGGTTCCACCCCCACACGATCCCGCGCGGGACCGGCTGCTGGTCCCCGCGTCGCCACAGCCACGCGCCCAGCAGAGCAGCGCTCACGCCCGTGATCACGTCGAAGTTGAGCCCCGACCAGGTCATCTGCGCGCCGATCACCTCGTGCTCGTAGGCCCGGTGGAGCATGATCTCGACCGGGATCCGATACGCCTGAAAGCCGACGAGCAGCCACAGCGGCAGCCCCTCGGCCAGTGTGCGTCCCCAGCTCGAGCGCGCGAGCACGATCGTCAGCACGAGCGAGGCCACGAAGAGCGGCATGATCGAGGGCGGCATCTGGTCGAAGTGGCCGAGCACGCCGGTCAGCGCGAGCGCACCGGTCAGCGCGAGCCAGCCGACCATGCCGAGCGCCGTCAGCAGCGTCGCTCGCCGCCAGCGCCCCCGCTGCTCCCCACTCCGCTGGCCCGCCCACGCTCGCGCGAGCGGCAGGCCGATCGCCAGCACCCCGGTGATCGCGATCGCCAGCGCGACCAAGTCGACGTTCGCGATCCCACTGCTACCCATCAACGAGCACATGTTCATTGCTTGTTCGTCGCCGCGCTCGGTCTACGGCGCCCCTGCTTTCCTACCAGCTGCCGCGCGAGCCTGATAGGCTCTGACCACACCGCCTGAGGGAGCCACATGTTCGACAAGAAGCTCGCCGATCTCGACGCCAGCGACATCGTCCGGCTCGTGCTCGACGAGGTGCCCGAGGGTCGGCAGCTCGAGTACAAGCGGACGCTGCCGGGCAACACCGACGCCGATCACAAGGAGTTCCTGGCCGACGTCACCGCGCTGGCCAACAGCGCGGGCGGCTACATCGTCTATGGCGTCGAGGATCGCCGGGACGAGAGGGGCCGCTCGACCGGCCTGCCCGCGCGGATCGTCGGGCTGCCCAGCACCAAGGGTGACTACGAGATCCTCCGGCTCAGCAACATGATCCGCAACGGCGTCGAGCCGCGCATGTTCGGCGTCGAGCTTCGCTTGATCGATCCCTTCGAGCCAAGCGAGCACGTGGTTGGCGGCCCGGTGCTGGTGATCCGGATCCCGCAGAGCTTCGCCGCGCCGCACATGGTCATGTACAAGACCACCTCGCGCTTCTACGCGCGGACCTCCGCCGGCAAGCACGCGCTCGACGTGCACGAGATCCGGGCCGCGTTCGCGCTGTCCGAGTCGCTGCCCCAGCGGATCCGCGAGTTTCGAGCCGAGCGGATCGCCCGCGTGCTCGGGAGCGAGGGCAACGGGCGGCTGGGACCCATGCGGACAGTCGTGCTCCACCTGATCCCGCTCGCCGCGTTTCGCCCGGACCATCGCTTCGATCTGCTCGGCGCCGCCGCCAGCCCCCGCGCGCCGCTCTCGGCCACTGCCCCAGGCGGGCTCACGCACAGCTACAACTTCGACGGTCACGTGATCGAGTTCGGGTCGCCGGATGGCTCGAAGCCCTGGGCCTACGATCAGCTGTTCCGCAACGGCAGCATCGAGTCGGCCAGCACCAGCTTCGTCGAGAGCGAGCGCTTCGACGCCGAGCCCTTCGGCGCCGCGTTGCTGGCGTTCCTCGATCGTACGCTCGAGTTCTATCGCGCCGTCGACGTCGATCCGCCGCTCTTCGCGATGCTCTCGCTGCTGGGCTTCGAGCAGCTCGCGTTCGGCAACGGGAGCGGTGACCCGTCGCCGCGCCGCTTCGATCGCAGCGTGTACTTGATGCCCGAATTATTGATCGAGAGCTTCGACGCGAACCTGCCAGCCCTGCTGCGCCCGACGCTCGATCACTTGTGGCAGATCGTCGGGCACTCTCGTTGCTCGCTTTACGACGACCTCGGCCAGTGGCGTGGGCGCGAGTGATCGATCGCGGTCAGTTCCACACCGCCTCGGCCATCGCGCCGACGAGCCCGAGCAGCACGGCGACACGCAGCACTCGCTCGCGGGTCTCGTCGTCGAGCCTCGGTGCGACGCGGCGGCCGAGCAGGTTTCCGCCGATCAACGCCCCCGCGAGCACGCTCGCCCCGAGCAGCCCGTTCGCGTCGAGCATCGCGCTGTGGCCATAGGCCAGCGTCCGCGCGAGGTGGCCAGCCACCGCCGCGCCGGCGAGCGTCACGACCATCGCGTCGCCGCGCTGTCCGGCCCCGCGCAGCACCGGTGCAGCGAGCACCCCCGCGCCGCCACCGGTGACCATCATCGAGCCGACGCCCGCCCCTCCCAGCACCAACCATCCTCGACCCCGTGCGCGCGTGGGAGCCTTGCTCTGCGGAAGCTCGAGCCACCCGATCACGTCGAGCACCGCGAGCAGGAGCACGCCGACCAGCACCCATCGCAGCACCTGCGCGTCGAGCTGCGCCACGATCAACGAGCCGACGAACGCGACCGGAGCGACCCCAGCCACGAAGGGCAGCAGCACCGAGCGATCGAGCGAGCGCCGCAACATCCACACTCGGTGCAGGTGACCGAGCACCAGCGCCGGCGCGGTCACGGCCAGCGCCGCGTGGGGTCCGAACCACAGCGCCATTCCCACTATCAACAGGCCACCTCCGAGACCCGCCACCGTCGCCACGCTGCCTCCAAACAACCCGAGCACCACGAGCACCAGCACATCGAGCCAGGTCATGCCTTCAGCCTGGTCCGAGCCATGAATCAGACAAATCGATTGTTATTAGAAGAACGATAAGGAATATTTATGACGTGCTCGACGAGCTGCGTCACTTCCTGCTGATTGCAGAGCTCGGCACCTTCACGAAGGCCGCCAAGCGAGCGCACTTATCGCAGCCAGCGCTCACCAGCGCGATTCAGCGGCTGGAGGAAGCGATGGGGGCGAAGCTACTCGAGCGCGGGCGCGGTGGCACGACGCTCACCGCTGCCGGCGAAGCTCTAGTCCCTTTCGCCCGCGCCGCGTTGACCGCCGTCGAGGACGGCCGCCGGGCTATCGCCGAGGTCCTCGAGCTGCGCGCTGGAGAGGTTCGGCTGGCGGCGGGCGCGACCGCGTGTACCTACCTGCTACCGCCGATCCTCGCCGAATTTCACCAGCGCTTCCCGCACCTGCGCCTGCTCCTGCGCGAGGGCACCTCGGACGAGACCCTCGACGCGCTCGAGGGCGGCGAGATCGATCTCGGCATCGTCGCGGAGCTCGAGCGTAGCGAGCGGCCAACCCTCGAGTTCGAGCCCTGGCGCGAAGACACCATGGTGTTGGTCGCGGCCCCCGTGCTCGCGCGCAGCCTGAGCGCGGGCGGACCTTCGGCGGTCGAGCGAGCGCCCTTCGTCGCGTTTCGTCGTGGCACCACGCGGACGCTGCTCGATCGGCACTTTCCCGCCGGTGAGCGCGTGATGGAGCTGGGCAGCATGGCCGCGATCAAGGGCAACGCGCGAGCCGGCATCGGTGTGGCACTGCTCAGCCGCTCCGCGCTCGATCGGGATCTCCAGCTCGGCGCCTTGCAGTTGGTCCCGCACCCGAGCACGCCGCTGCACTACTCGCTCCTGCTCGTGCATCGCGGGATCGAGCGGCTCCCTCCGGCTGCAGCCGCGCTCCGGCACCTGCTGATTCGCGCAGGATCGTGACTTGCCGACCGCCGGTCGTGTTAGGATGCCGACGCTACGGCTTGGACTTGGACTCCCGCATGGCACGACGCAGCCCACTCGCCCTGACCCTGCTCGCCCTGACCGCCCTCGCGTGCACGACCGAGGCCGACGAGGGTCTCAACCAGTACACGTCGTCCGGGAGCTCGACCGGAACCGACGACGACGTCGGCACGGACAGCGCAGAGACCGGTGAGTCCGCGAGCACCGGCGATGGTGATGGTGATGGTGATGGTGACACCGCGGGCGATGGCGACGGCGACACGGGCGACGGCGACGGCGACACGATGGACTCGACCACCGGCGACCCGCCGGAGGACTGCATGACGCCGGCCGATCAGACCGGCTCGAGCTGTGGTGCAGAGACTGGCTTCGTCGGTGCCTACGCGGTCGGCGAGAGCGACGTGACCGCCATCGGTGCGATCCTCGAGACTGATAACGGGCTCGGCAACGGGCGCGAGGACTGGTACCGATTCGACTTCCCGCTCGACGCCATGAGCCCGCGTCCGGCCGCTGGTGTCGCGTCGATCAGCTTCTCGATCAACGGGGGCGATCCCGAGAACCCCGACTATCGGTTCGAGATCTACCGCGACTGCGGAGCTGAGGCTTATGGGCAAGGCCTGGCCGCCGAGTTCGGCTCCAACGCGCCGCCGCTGACCGAGTGGGACTTCCGTGATCTCGATCCCGGCGGCATGGAGCAGCTCGAGTACCTCGAGATGGTGCCCTGGCCCACGACCGTCTGGATCCGCGTGTTCCGGGTCAACAACGACGGGATCTGCAGCAACTACCAGCTCGAGGTCTCGCGCTAGCGGGGCCCACCGTCGAGCAATCAGCCGGGTGTGGCTGATCGAGCCAGCCAAGCATTGATCCACTTGGCGCTCGCGTTCCACCCGCCAATCACGTTGTCGGCCGCCGTCTTCTCGAGCAGCCCGCCGACCCCAAACACCTTCGACTCGCTCTCGAACGCGGTGATCCGCTTGCAGTGGCCGTTGCCGAACGGCTGCAGCCGCATCGTGCCCTCGACTCGGACCTTGTCGCCGAACGCCGCGAGGATCAGCTTCCATCGAAACACGCCCGCGGCCTTGTCCCAGTCGCCGATCTCCTCGAAGCCGACCCGATCGCCGACCATCTTCTGCACGGCCTTGGGCAGCTCGACCTTGGGGATCATGACCATTCGTCGGTGCAAGATGCCGCCCTGCTCGCGCTTCTCCACGGTCTCGCACTTGGGGAACCCGAGCCCCTCGCAGTACATCCGGCGGTTGAATTCGTCGTCGAAGTACAGCTCCCACATCCGCTCGGGTGGGCAGTTGATCTCGTGCACGAGCTCGTGACGCTGCATGGCGCGAGGTGTTTACCCGATGCCCTCCAGTGGATCCAGGAACGCGTCACGAGCCTCGATTCAGCCGCGGCGCTCGACCCGGGTCAGCAGCCGCGTGGCCGCGATCGGTTCGGCCGAGACCGCTGCCAGCACGCCGCCCATCATCGCGCCCATGACCCCGACGCTGGTGACCTCGCTGCCCGCGAAGAACAGCCCCGGGATCGGTGAGCGCGGCCGCAGCCACGGGTTCGCGAACCGGCGCGGCGTCGGCTCGAGCCCATAGATCGAGCCCGCTTGCGGGCGCACGAAGTGGTCGGTGGTCAGCGGGGTCGAGAGCTCGGCGTGGACGATCATCGGCCCGAGCTCCGGCATGTACTCGAGGAACTGGCCGAGGATCGCGTCGTGCAGCTTCTGCTTGAACTGCTCGTAGTCCTCGCCGCGCCGTTGCCAGCGCGAGCTCAGCCACGGCTGGAAGGCCTTCCAGGGCACGAAGGTCACCACCTCGCCGGTGTGGCGCTGCTTGGGGCCCGGATCGTGCTCGGGATCCTTGAGCGAGGGGAACGAGCAATAGAGCACCGGCGCCCGGCCGACGCGATCGGGCGGCGCGACCTCCCAGGTCGGGTTCTCCGAGCTGCCCGACGCCGCCTCGGTGCTCCACGTCTCGTAGAACCACTTGTTGGCCGAGCCTGCGCCGGCCTTGCGGATGTCGCCTTCGAAGCCGAGGTAGAGGCACACGTGCGGCGGCGCTGGGTCGAGCTGAGTGATCGAGCGGGCCCAGTCCGAGAGACCGACCTCGAGCGGGAGCATGCGGCTGACCGTCGACCACACGCCCGCCGCCGAGATCACCCGAGCCGCCCGAATCTCCTCGCCGGGTCCGCCATCCGGATCGCGCAGGCGCACGCCGACCGCACGCCCGCCCTCGATCAGGATCCGCTCGACGTCCGCCCGCACCTTGGTCCAGCCGCCCGCGGCCGCGACCGTGTGCAGCAGCGTCTGCGCGATCTGGCGCGAGCCGCCGACCGGATAGAAGCCACCCCACAAGAAGTGGCGGGTGACCAACGCCTGCATCGCGAACGACGAGCGGCTCGGCGCCGAGCCGTAGTACGCCCACTGCGAGACCAACACCGAGCGCAGGTGCTCGTCCTGCGTCAGCGAGGCCAACACGTCGGCCGTACGGCGCTGAAACGCCTTCTCGGCCGAGCGCGCGAACAGCTTGTCGGCGGCCCGTCCGAGCCGCTGGGGCAGCGCCCGCGCGAGGTAGTAGCCCCGCATCGCGCCCGAGACCTCGCGGACCTCCCGGAGCCAGCCGTCGATCGCCGAGCGCTCGCGGGGAAACGCCGCCTCGAGGTTCGCGCGGAACTTGTCGGGGTGATCCGGGAAGTCGATCCGAAACCCCTCGGGCCAGTGGAACTCGTCGTAGACCTCGCCGAGCGAGGCCCACTCGAGCTGTCCGTCGGTCAGCGCCGCGAGCAGCCGGCCGGGCATCGTGTGCTCGGTGACCTCACCGACCGCATGCACGCCGACATCCCAACGAAAGCTCTTGCGCTTGAAGGTGTGCGTGAACCCGCCCGGCTCGTAGTGCTGCTCGAGCACCAGCACCCGCTTGCCGAGCTTGGCCAGCAGCGCCGCGCAGGTCATGCCACCCATGCCCGAGCCGATC
>CBFGLP010000722.1:0-4763 GCA_965649595.1 uncultured Myxococcales bacterium
GCCCTCCTCGGGCATCACTCCGGGGACGATCTCGACGGCGCGGGCGGCCTCGAGCCAGAACCGGAGCGGATCATCGAAGAGCAGATCCTCGCCGAGCACGGCACAGTCGGCGTTCTCGATCAGCGCGGGCTGATGACGATCGACGGCCACGATGCAGCCCGGGTAGAGCTCGAGCTCGACGGTGCGTCGGACGCCTTGCTCGGGCACGATCGTGATCTGCATGCGCCGCAGCGGCGGATCGCCAGGAAGCTCGCGCCACCCATCGGCGCGCAGGGTCGAGAGCGTGGCGAGCAGGGTCTCGAGCCGCACCTCGTCGAGCACGCCGTCTTGATCGACGCCGACCGGAGCCTCGATCCGCCACACGCCCATGTCTTGCTCGACGCTCTGGCGGACGACCGGAGCGCCCTCGTGACCCGGACGGATCTCGAGCTCGCGCACCTCACCTGGCGCAGCGGCGATCAGCCGACGATCGGCGAAGGTCTCGGCCTCGAACGCGAGGCTGCGCGGGAGCTGGCCGAGCACTCGCAAGAGCGGAGGCTCGCGGCCGGCATCGGGGCGATGGGCGTCGTCGCGGCGGCAGAGCACCGGAGGTTGCTCGGGCTCGCCGCGGCCGAGGGTCTCGCAGCGGATGCGCAGGATCTCCCCCGTGTCCGCGTGGATCGCCAGCTCGAGATCGGGGTTGAACGGGAGCTGCACCGGGGGCGCGGACGAAGGCTCGCCGCCAGGTGACCCGGGTACGGGCAGCTCTCCACCCACGCCCGGCTGAGCTGGAGCGCTCTCGGGCATCAGCGCCTCGACCTCGATCCGCCCGAGGTTGGCGTACCAGCGCGAGACCTCGTCCTCGACCACTGGATCGGTCCTGCCGCCCTCGCTGAGCAGCCACACGCCGCCGCGCCGGATCAGCGCACGCTCGGCCGGCTGGACCAGATCGATCTGCACGATCCGGCCGTAGCGGTGCGGGACCAAGCGGCCCTCGATCATGCTGGTGTCGCGATCGAGGATCGTCCACGGGTCGAACAGCTCGGCGTCGAGGCAGCCGAACAGGCCGGGGCCACGATCGACCACGCGGCGATCGGGGAAGCCTGGACAGGTCCCGCCGACCTGCAGCGCCCGCGACTCGCCGTCGAGCGTCGAGATCGACAGGTAGGGCCGCAGCGTGTCGGGGGGGATCTGCTCGCGCTCGAACAGCGGATCGAGGCGGGCTTGCAGCAGCCGCCCGAGCCGAAACTCGACCGCCTCGTTGGACAGCAGCGCTGGCACGTCACCCGACGCGACCCGCCAGAACCCGTCGTCGCTGCGCGTGAGCACCAGCGCTTCACCCCAAGCCAAGCTCGCGGCGTTCTCGGGCTCGATCGGCAAGAGCCGCCGGGTGAGCCACTTGTCGGCCGGCTGCTCGAGCAACCACAGCATCTCGCTCTCGATCACCCAGGTCTCGTCGTCGGTCGCGAGCTTGCCGAACACGCCCGCATCACCCGGGGCCATCTCACCGAGCTCGAGCGTGAAGCTCTGGTGGGGCAAGGCGACCCGCAGCCAGCCACGCTTGCCCATGCCGGTGTCGGTGCCCTTGGTGACCGGTCGCAGCGCGGTCGCCATCCGCAGCGACGACCACAGCCCGTCGAACGCGTCGGGATCCGAAGGCCCGAGCAGGGTCTCGCCGCGGAACACCTGGTGGACGCCGTCGGGGCCCGGGATCAAGCGGACCTTGGGCTGACCCGCGACCTGGACCTCGATCGTCGCCTTGCTCGGGTCCGCGTCGCCCAGCTCGGGGAACAGCCGCCGCGCGGGCGAGCGGCTCGAGACCATGATCATGTCGGGGTCGCTGCTCGCGAAGGGATCGGCCCAGGCAAGCACGGTCCCGAGCGCGGCGCAGCCGATCGCCACGAACGTCCCCGAACGCAGCCGCGGCCAGCGCAAGGGCGCGCGCACGTCGGTTCGAGTCTCGCCGCTCACTTGCGCCGCCTCCACAGCACCAGCAGGCCCACGCCGATCGCGAAGCTCGGCAGGCCGACCAGGCACATCCAGGTCATTCGCGCGAGCTGGTCCTCCTGCAAGACCAGCTTGATGTGCTCGCGCTCGCGCTCGCGGATGCCGAACAAGGCCTGGCGCTGGGTCAGCCAGCCGATCAGGTTGAGCACGAGGTCGCGGCCATGATCGTAGGCGATGTCCTCGCGCAAGAACGCGTTGAGGGCGAACTGATCCGAGGCGACCACGGCCACCCGCGAAGCGCCACGCTCGCTCGCGGCGATCAGCGGGATCGCGCCGCGGCGATCGACGCCCACATCGAAGCCGATCACCCCGGTGCTCTGGAAGCGCTCGAGATCGGTCTCGGCCCAGCTCTGCTCCGTGCTCGCGAGCAGCACCTCGGCCGGCTGCGCGACGATCAGCTCGCGCACGTAGATCAGCGAGACCGGCCGCGTCAACAAGCTCCGTACCGCCGGGTGATCGCCCCAGCCAGTGTCGAGCGTGAACGCGACCAAGGGCGAGGCGCCGGCCATGCCGTGCTGGGGATCGACGACCAGGCGATCGCCGAACGAGATCCCATACTCGGCCACGATCGGCTCCAAGCCGTGCGACGTGAGGCCCGGTCGATCGCGCAGGTAGACCGCGCCGGTAAGCAAGAGCAGGTCTCCGCCATTGTTGACGAACGCACGCACGCGCTCGAGCTCGTCGCGCTCGAACGATCCCTGCGGACCCGCGACCAGCAGAAGATCGCAGCCAGCCAGCGGATCGGAGTCGCTGAAGTCGACCACCTGCGTGTCGAGGTTGGCGTCGCGCAGCAGGTCCCGCAGGTGCGCGTAGCCGTTGTAGGGCTCGAGATCGTCGAACGCCGGCTCGCCGTGGCCCTGCGTGTAGCAGACCTTGATCTTGCGGGTCTCGGACACCTCGAGGAACTTGCCCAGCAACGCCTCCTCGCCGCGGAACGCCTTGACCCGCGGGCCGTTGGCCTGGACCTCGGGCCCGGTCGCGAAGGTGACGAGATCGCTGGGGATCAAGTAGGCGCGACGCAGATCGGTCCCCTGCCCCGCTCGGATCAACACGACGCCGTCGGCCAGCTCGCGACCCGACAGCCCGAAGTCGTCGAGCAGCCGCTCGGCTTCTTGGCGATCGTGATCGGGATCGACGATGTGCACGTCGAGCGCCGGGCTGATCGCCTCCATTCGATAGAGGACCTCGCGCAGCTCGGCGCGGACCGGGTTGGGTCGACCCTCACCGATCGTCGAGGGCATCAAGACCGTGACGTCGATCCGCCCCTCGAGGCCCTCGAGCACCTGCTGGGCCCGGTCCGACAGCGTGTAGACCTCGCCCTCGGTCCAGTCGCCGCGCTCGGCGTGCCGACCAGCGAACACCGCGAGCTGAACGGCGGCGACGCAGACCAGCACCGCCTGGACGACCGACTGGAGGTCGCGGCGCGGATCGATCGCAACGATCGCGATCGCCAGGGCGCTGACGACAACCGCGAGGTGCAGCGAGATCCAGTGGCCGTCGACGATCCCCTGCGCGAGCTCCTGCATCATCGCCAGCAGCGACGAGCGCTGGAGTATGTGGGCCAGCCAGGGGCTCTCGACCTGGTCGGCGAGCAAGCCCGCGAGCAGCACGATCGTGCAGGTCACGAACGTCCCGATCGCCGCGGCCAGCTGGCTGCGCGCGAGCGAGGAGAAGAGCAGGCCGACGGCGAGGAAGCTGGCCCCGCACAAGAAGGTGCCCAGATAGCCCGAGAGGATCGGCCCGATCTCCGGCGCATTGGCGGGCCCCGAGGCGCCGCGCAGCAGCAGGTAGAAGCTGGCCGTCGGCAGCCACAAGATCACGTAGAAGGCGAGCGCGCCGAGGAACTTGCCGATCACCACCTGCGAGGGCACGAGCGGGACCGTCAGCAGCGCCTCGAGCGTCCCCTGCCGTCGCTCCTCGGCGACTAGGCGCATGCTGATCGCCGAGCAGATGAACACGACGGGCAGCCAGAAGATGAAGAAGCTCCCGCCGAAGTAGAACTGCATGACCGGCCCCGGCGCGGCCAGGGGGTCGTTGAGGAATTCGAGCAGCAGCGAGAAGTTCCAGCCCTGCTCGAGCAGGAAGAGCGTGCCGACCAGGTAGGCCAGCGGCGTTACGAACAGGGACAGCAGCTCGCGCTCGGTGATCGCCAGCGCGCCGCGTAGCCAGTGCAGGATCTCTCGTAGCGCCGCCTTCATGCCGAGCTCCCCCGACCGACCTGGCTCTCGGTCGCGCGATCGGGCTCGTCGCGAAAGCCCGTGACCACGGCGAAGCGCTCCTCGAGCCGGCGACGGCCTGGCTCGAGCCGCAAGATCGGCAGCTCTGCGCGCAAGCTCGCGCGGCCGATCGCGGCGCTCAGGCGATCCATCGCCACGCTGCCGCTGGTGATCACCGCCCGAGCTCGCGGCTCGCGGGCACCGACAGCCGCGAGCGGCGTGAGCTCGAAGCTCGGCGAGGCTGCGCGCGCGCGCTCGGTGTCGGGCTCGAGCGCTTGCTCGCGAAGCTCGGCGAGGGCCTGCTCGATGCACGCCCGCGCGAGCTTGGGATCGCCGACCGCCCACTCGACGATCAACGTGTCGGCCGCGAGCGCGGCCCGGACGGTCTCGTCGGCGACCACCCGACCGCGCGAGAGGATCACGATGCGATCACAGAGCGCCTCGACCTCGGCCAGGATGTGCGATGAGAAGATCAGCGTCTGCCCGCCGCCGAGGTTCTTGAGCATGCCGCGGATAGCCTGCACCTGATTGGGGTCGAGGCCGACGGTCGGCTCGTCGAGC
>CBFGLP010000723.1:0-4203 GCA_965649595.1 uncultured Myxococcales bacterium
GGCCGGATCGATCTCGCCGACCGCCTTGTCGCGGCCGAGCCGGGCCTTGGCGAAGTTGTCGCTGGCGAGCATCGAGAGGATGCTGAGCACCTGCGCGGCGAAGGCCTCGTGCATGTCGACGAAGTCGATCTCGCTCAGCGACAGCCCGGCCCGCTCAAGCGCGAGCGGCATCGCCAGCGCCGGGCCCATCAGCAGCTGGTCGGCAGGATCGACGCCGACGTAGGCCCACGAGGCGAACCGAGCGAGCGGCGTGTAGCCGAGCGCCTTGGCCTTGGCCTCGCTCATCAACAGCACCGCGCCCGCGCCATCGGTCAGCGTGCTCGAGTTGCCGGCGGTCAGCGTGCCGTCCTTGGCGAACACCGGACGCAGCTTGGCCAGCTTCTCGAGGCTGGTGTCGCCGCGCACGATCGTGTCGTCGTGGACCCACTTGCCGCTCGGGGTCTCGACCGGGGTGACCTCGTCGCGCAGCCGGCCCGAGGCGATCGCCGCGGCGGCGCGGTGGTGCGAGAGCACCGAGAGCTCGTCCTGCGCCTCGCGGCTGATCTCGTTGCGGCGGGCCATCTTCTCGCAGCTCTCGCCCATCAGCTCGCCGGTCGTCCGCTCGGCGATCTTGGGGATCCGCGGCAGCACCTCGGTGATCGGCATCAGCTGCGAGGCCACGCCGATCAAGTCGCGGGTGGTCGCCTTGCCCTTGCCCATCAGCAGCGGCCCGAGCGTGCGCACGACCTTCTGCGGCAGCTTGATCTCGGCGTTGCTGGTCGAGTCGGAGCCGCCGGCGATGACCACGTCGGCCTCGCCGCGCTCGATCATCGCGGCCGCGAGCGTGATCGCCTGCAGGCCGCTCGCGCACGCGCGGGTGACCGTCATCGCCTCGACGCTGCGCGGCAGATCGAGGTCGAGGACCAGCTCGCGACCGACGTTGGGCGCGGCGCTGGGCAGGATCACGCCGCCCCACACGACCGAGCCGAGCTCGCGCCGGGGCAGCTCGGTCCGCTTGAGCAGCGCCGAGACGGCCGCGTTGGCGAGCTGGATCGTGTCGAGCTCGAGGAACTCGGCGAACGCCTTCACGAAGGGCGTGCGCACGCCGGACACGATCACGGCGCGCTGGCTGGGCTTGTCTTGCTTGCTGACTGGCATGGGAATTCTCCTCGTCGTTCGAGAAAGGGCCTAGGCGCCCACGAAGGACTGGCCGCACACGCGCAGGACGTTGCCGGTCAGGCCCTGGGCACCAGGGGTGGAGAGGAACACGATCGCGTCGCCGATATCGCGCGGCAGGCCGCCTTGGCCGAGGCTCGACAGCCGCCGGCCGACCTCGCGGATCATGACCGGGATCGCAGCGGTCAGGCGGGTCTCGATGAAGCCGGGGGCGATCGCGTTGACGGTCACGCCGCGCTCCTCGAGCTGGCCCGCGAGCGCGCGCATCCAGCCGATCACGCCCGACTTGGTCGCCGAGTAGTTGGTCTGGCCGAGGTTGCCCGCGATCCCGGCGATCGAGCTGAGCACGATCACCCGACCCTCATCGAGCAGCGCCCCCTCCAGCAGCGCCTCGGTGATCTTCACGACCGCGTCGAGGTTGATGCCCACGCACTGATCCCACAGCTCGGGCTTCATGCGGGCGAGGGTCTTGTCCCGGGTCACGCCGGCGTTGTGGACCACGATGTCGACGCCGCCGTGCTGCTCGAGCATCGCCTTGGCGATCGCCTGCGGAGCGGCAGGATCGCTGACGTCGACCAGCAAGGGCGTGCCACCGAGCTTGCGGGCGACCTCGCTGACCAGCTCGTCGTCGGCCGGGCGATCGAGGCAGACCACGTGGGCGCCCTCGGCCGCGAGCAGCTCGGCCGCCGCCGCGCCGATGCCCCGCGCGGCGCCGGTGACCAGCGCGACCTTGCCTTCGAGCGGGCGCACGAAGCTCGGCGCGAACGGGGCCTCTTCGCTGTCGACCAACGCGCGAGCGCTGACGTGCAGCGGCTGACCCGACACGAACGCCGAGCGCTTGGACAACAAGAAGCGCAGCGGGCCCTCGGCCAGCGCGTCGGCGTCCTCGTCGATCCACAGCATGTTGGCGGTCGAGCCCCGCTTGCCCAGCTCCTTACCGAGCGAGCGCATGAAGCCCTCGATCGCGGCCTGAGCCGCGGCGGCCTCGGGCGTGCGAGCCTGCGCGGGCGGGCGCGCGAGCAGGACCACGCGACCGCAGCGACGCACGCGAGCGACCAGCGGGTGGAAGAAGTCGTAGAGCGAGCGCAGCTCGCTGGGGTGCGAGATACCGCTCGCGTCGAACACCAGCGCGTCGACCTCGAGCTTCTCGGGCAGCGCGTCGAGCATCAGCGCCCGCGGGGGTCGTCCCCACGCCTCGCCCTGCTGCTCGAACGCCGGCGGCACGTGGACGCCGGTGGTCGAGAGCACGGTCGCGCCGGCCTTGGCCAGCGTGTTGGCGAGCACCGTCGTCAGCGGGGTCTCGCCGAAGCCACCGATCGCGATCTCGTAGTCGTGCAGCGGTCGCTCCTCCATCGGGCCCTTGGCGCGCTTCAATGCTTGAGGCATCGGCAGCGGGAGGCCGAGGGTCTGGATCAGGCGACGGGCCTGGGGGTTCTGGCCGAGTTGCAGCAGGATGTCGTTCATGGGTTGTCCTCGGGGAGCAGAGATGCGGCGGGAAATCAAATCAGCGTGATTGCAGCGAACCGACCAGGTACGCGGGCCCGCCCGGCGCCCGGCCTACCCACACGCGATCGATGCCGGGCTCGTCGCCGGCTTGGATGTAGAGGCCGACCTCGGCCGGCAGCACGAGCGGCTTGGTGAATTTCACGTCGAACACCCGGATCGCCGTGATCGATCCGGCGAAGCGCGAGCGGACCAGACCCTCCCAGGCCTTTGCCATGGTCGCGAAGCCGTGCAGGATCGTGTTGCGGAACCCCGAGGCGCGCGCGTAGGCGGGGATCCAGTGGACCGGGTTGAAGTCGCCGGTCAGCATCGCGAACGCGAGCCCGGCGTCGCTGCGCAGCCGCCAGCGGGCAAGCTCTTCGGCGTCGAGCGGGACCCGCTCGGGCTCCTTCTTGGCCTCCTTCGGCGCGCTGGGATCGCGGGGCAGCGGCACGATCGCGTAGAGCGTGGCGACCAGGGCCTCGGGCACCGCCGCCGTGCCGGTCACGACCCGCTGCTCGAGCACCGCCCGACGGCCGTTGTCATCGATGTCGACCAGCTGGGCCGTGACCTCGAGCGGCTCGTCGACGGGCAGCGCGGCGCGGACCTCGAGCCGGCAGCCGCCGTTGAGCACCTTGAAGAGCGGATAGGGCACCTGCTCGAGCGTGCGAGCGGCCAGAGGAAAACCCCACTGCGGCCACAGGTGCGGCGGGACGCTGTGGCGATAGCTGCTCGGCTCACCGCCACAAAAGCGCACGTAGTCGTGGATCAGGTCGCGCGGACGCGGCTGGATCGACGTGCGCAGCTCGGGCCCCGGCAGCGGTGGCAGGCTCGGCGTCTCGCCGGTCAGGCGACGACGCAACGCCGTCAGCGCGGTCGCGCCGAGGCTGGCGATGACGGACCCTTGGTGAACGACGTGCTTGGTCGGTAGAGCCATGGCGTCGATCCTTTCACTCCGCGGCGGCCCGCTCTTCGCCGGCGTTCTTGCGCGCGAGCTCGGCGAGCAAGCGGCCGCCGGTGGTCGTGATCTCGTCGTGCAGGTAGCGGCAGCGCGGCTCGGCGCGATCGAGCCAGCGGGCACACACCTCGCGCCGCTCGTCGTGCTGCTTGGCCTGCTCGAGCAGCAGCTCGGCGACCTGGACGTCGGCGAGGATCTTGGTCAGCCGCTCGGCGTGCAGCATCGCCCACGCGAAGTCGCGCTTGGGGTTCCAGTCGCGCAAGAACGCCTGCGACCACTGGGTCAGCGGCTTGTCCGAGAGCGAGCGGACCTTGTCGGTCGCGGTCTTGCGCAGCAGAAACTGGATCGTGTCGGCGGCCAGCACCTGCAGCTTGGCGACGCGGCGCTCGAGCGGGCTGCGGGCCGAGAGCGCGCGCCAGCGGGCCTGGGCCAGGTCGCGCAGGAACGCCTGCGGGTTCTTCATCACGCCGGTCAGCGTGTCCTTCATCGCCATCAGCGACTGGATCTGGCTGGTGCCCTCGTAGATCGGCAGCACCATCGCGTCGCGCAGCAGCTTCTCGGCCCCGTACTCGCGGATGTAGCCGTTGCCGCCGTGGATCTGGATGCAG
>CBFGLP010000724.1:0-6849 GCA_965649595.1 uncultured Myxococcales bacterium
CGCGCCATCACTCGGACAGCGACGCCCCAGACCGAGCAGGACTTCCTCGACGTTGCGATGCACGCGACGGCCTCGCAGATCGAGCGGCTCGCCGCTGCATATCGGCGTACGCGGGTAGATCCAAGCCAGCCGGCCTTAGACCTTCGCCGATTTGTCCGTCGTTCCCAGACCGCGAGCGGGATGGTGAGGATCGAGATCCAGTTGCCGCCCGAGCAGGCCAACGTGGTGTGGGAGGCGATGTCGGCGGCGCTCGATGCAGGTCGCCGGGAAGACAAGGGCGCCTCCGCGGAAGCGTCGGAGGGCACAGAATCAACCGAGTCTCCGGCCGAGTCTCCGGCCGAGCTGCCAGGCGATCTGCAAGCCGAGCGCGCCGATGCGTTGGTAAGGGTCGCGCAAGCCTACCTCCAACACGACGAGCCCCGTACCCTCGGGAGCGGCTACGAGCTGGTCGTGATGACCACGAAGGACCAGCTCGAGCGAGGCCCCGGCGGCGTGGGTGGGTTCTTGCGCGACGGTACGCCGGTCCCCTTGCACATCGCTCGCATGCTCGCCTGCGATTGCACGCGGGTAAATGTCGAGACCAGCGAATCGGGAGAGATCCTCGATGTCGGCCGGGCTCGGCGGACGATCCCCTCGGCAATTGGGCGGGCGCTATGGATGCGCGACGGTGGCTGCCGGGTCCCCGGCTGTGGGCGCAAGCATCACTTGCACGGGCACCACATCGAGGCGTGGGCCGAAGGCGGGGAGACCTCGACGGACAATCTGGTGTTGCTCTGCCCGACCCACCACGCGCTGGTGCACGAGGGCCAGCTTCATGTGGAGATCCATGAGGGCAAGGTCGTATTCCAGAATGCCTATGGGGTGACGATCCGTCCGGCGCCGGGGCGCGGCGGGGACCTCGAATTGCTCGATCGGTGGTTGCGCGAGGTCGAGCCCGGGTTCGACCGTGACGGGACGCCGGTGTGGGACGGCTCGCGCTTCGACCTCGATGAGGTCATGAGCTGGATGATGATGTCCGAGGCCACGGTATAGACAAAACGAGCGGGCATCTCCCGCTCCCAGAGAGATGCCCGCTCGCCCCGTGGATCACCGCTCGGGCGCAAATCAAATTCGTCGATCGGCAAAGACCGATACCACCTCGAGCGGTGCGAACGAGCTCAGATGCGCGTGCGGAAGACGATCCGGACGTAGGCGGTGATCGTCACCTGCTCGGGTAGGACGGGGGTCGCCCCGCCGCCGCTGTCGCGGAAGCCCTCGGCCTGGAACAGGATCGGGCCGGGCGCGGCGTCGACGAAGATCGACTCCGGGACGTCGAGCTGGACGTTGGTGGATTGCGCGACGATTCGGGCGTCGCTGTAGGCCTTCTCGATCGCGCTTTGCAGCGCGATGTCTCGATAGGGAGCCTGGTCGCGCACGCGGAAGCTGATTCCGCTGCTCTGGTTGGCGCCAGCCTGGATGCCGACGTCGAAGATTCGACCGGCGAAATCGACGTCGGTCGTCACGTTGACGCGGTTGATTGCACGATAGCCGGTGATCACGGACGTCCGCGTCGCTTCATCATAGCGAAGGACCGGGACGACGAGCGGGCCGGAGGTCGTCACGCCGCGGTTGCGCTCGGCAGAGACGGCGTCGATCACGTTCTGCGTGAGCTGGGCGTTCTCGGCGACGGCCTCGTTCGCGGTCGGGGCCTCGCTGATGACGGCGAGTCGGACCACGGCCTCGTCGGGCGCGGCCTCGACTTGGCCGACCGCGGAGACCTCCATGGTGCCGTTGCGGGAATTACAGGTTTGCATGGCTCTTGCGACCTTTCAGTGACGCTACGTCACGACATGGCGAGCCTACGTCGTGAAGTGTCCGCGTCCCTCGCAAGCCGCCGGACCGGCCCGAAGCGACTAAATCGAATTGCGCGCCGAGGGCAAATCGATCATCGGGTTATTTGCTAAATAGGCTGACGACCACGATGGAGCATGGCCAAGATCGCGGCGGGCTCGCTCGAGTTGGCTACGCGATCGATGATCGTGGGATCCATGAAAGCCCGGCTCACGCAGGCGAGCGCGCGCAGGTGCTCGCCGGGCTGCGGGGGCGAGACGATCGCCAAGAACACCCGCACGGGTAGGGCGTCGGGCGCTCCGAACTCGACGCCGTGGCGGGCCAGACCCAGCACGCCGCGCGACTGCTCGAGCTCGGCCTTGGTGTGGGGAATCGCGAGGCCGCGCCCCATCGCGGTCGAGCCGAGCTGCTCGCGCTCGCGCAGGCCAGCCAAGAGCAGATCGACGGCGACGCCGGTCTGGCGCGCGAGCGCAGCGGCGAGCTCGGGCAGGACATCGTCGGCATGCTCGGCGTGCAGCTCGAAGATCGCGGTCTCGTCGGGGAGCAGGTCGTCGATCGTCATGGGTCAGACGATGACTCGTAACCTCCGGCGGCCGAACTGGCCAGGCTTGGCGTCGAAGCGGCCCGCGAGCGGCGTCTGGCAGCTCGGGCAGCGGCCCTGGGCGTCGAGCCGATACTCGAGCAGCTCGTACCAGTCGCGGACGATCAGCGGCTCGCCGCAGCCCGTGCACGAGGTCGTGTCGCCATCGATGTCGTGGACGTTGCCGGTGTAGACGTGCTGGAGACCGACCTCGCGGGCGAGCGCGCGAGCGCGGCGCAGCGTCGCGGGCGGGGTCGGCGAGATGTCGAGCATCTTGAAGTCGGGGTGGAAGGCGGAGAAGTGGAGCGGGACGTCGGGGCCGAGCTTGTCGCGGATCCACTCGCACTCGGAGCGAATCTCGGCGTCGCTGTCGTTGAGGCCGGGGATCAGCAAGGTGGTGAGCTCGAGCCAGACCTCGGTCTCGTGGCGCAGGTAGACGAGCGTGTCGAGCACGCTGTCGAGCCGCGCGCCGGTGATCTCGCGATAAAAGTGATCAGAAAAGCCCTTGAGGTCGACGTTGGCGGCGTCGATCTTTCCGCTGCCATAGAAGTCGGCGCGCGGCTCGGCCTCGATGTAGCCAGCGGTGACCGAGACGGTCTGGACGCCGCGCTCGTGGCAGGCCTCGGCGATGTCGAGCGCGTACTCGATGAAGATGGTCGGATCGTTGTAGGTGAACGCGACGCTGCGACAGCCATGCTGCGCCGCCGCGATCGCGATCTGCTCGGGCGTGGCGAAGGCCGCGAGCGTGTCCATGTCGCGCGACTTGGAGATGTCCCAGTTCTGGCAGAACTTGCAGGTGAGGTTGCAGCCGGCGGTGCCGAGCGAGAGCACGCTGGTGCCCGGGAGAAATTGCGCGAGCGGCTTCTTTTCGATCGGATCGATGACCAGGCCCGAGCTGCGACCATAGGTGGTCAGGACCATCTCACCGTCGAGGTTCTGACGAACGAAGCAGAGCCCGCGCTGGCCGGACTTGAGCGTGCAGTCGCGCGGGCAGAGATCGCAGACGACTCGACCGTCGTCGCGGGTGTGCCAATAGCGGGCAGGGTGGCGAGATTCTTGCTGAGATTCGTGCATTACTGGGGGGCTTGGTGAGATTCGTGGGCCTCGTGAAATTCGCGGACCTCGAATCGCTCGAGCCGGATATCCGGCGCCCAAAAGTCGAGCGGCAGGCCAGCCTTGCGTTTGAGCTGACCGAGGAAGTCGCGGGGATTTGGGAGCATGTCCCAAACGACTG
Organism: uncultured Myxococcales bacterium; assembly: GCA_965649595.1. Classification (GTDB taxonomy): domain Bacteria; phylum Myxococcota_A; class Polyangia; order Nannocystales; family Nannocystaceae; genus Plesiocystis. Next base: position 3,645 of record CBFGLP010000724.1, read on the forward strand.
GCAAGAACACCGAGCGGTAGCTGCGGTAGCGAAACAATAGGCCGTCGATCCGCTTTTGCAGCTGGCTGTGGACGTCGGCTTCGTCGACGAACGAGAGCGGCGTGAGCGGACCCAGCACGCTGATCGAAAAGCGCACTCCCGCGAGCTCGTGGCTGCGCAGCGGGCGAGTGCGGGGATCGTGAAACGCCGCCTGGATCGCGTTGTAGCGGACGTCGACGGCCAAGGGCTGGCGCGGCTCGATCGTGCCGATGCAGCCGTGCAGGTGCTCGCCTTCCGCCCTGTAGTGGATTGAAACGAAGGTGGCCGCGAGCTCGCGCAGCTCCGGCAGCGGCGGCTCGGTCGGTGGCTCGGCGCCGAAGCGCTCGGCGACGGTCGTGCGCGCGAGGGTCAGCAGCGCTTGGCCAAAGGTTTGATCGTGAGGGAGATTGAGGGGGGCGCTCATTGGTAAAACGCGATTGAGGTGTAGCCGACGACGCCGTCGCGATTAGACCGACCGCCGGTGTCGCCGGAGTTGCGCAGATCGAGCAGCTCGCGGGTCAGCGGGTGACGGCGAGCGAGCTCGATCAACCCGTCGATGCACTTGGCCCCGCACGCGAGCTGCGGATCGAGGCCAGGCGCGCGGGTGTCGAGGATCCACTGCGTGGTCGCATGATCCAGCGCTCGGGCCTCGAGGTAGGGGTGGTAGTGCGAGAGGTCGCTGCTGATCACGATCAGCGTCTCGGGCCCGCCCCAGACGCGCTCGAGCACCTCGGCGACCTCGCGGGGGCTCGCGTCGCCGACGACCAGCGGGAGCAAGGAGAAGCGACCGAGCACGCGCTGCAAGAAGGGCAGGTGGACCTCGAGCGAGTGCTCGCTCGCGTGGGCGGCGTCGCTGAACTGGACCTGCGGGAGGTCGGCGACGCGAGCGACGAGCTCGCTATCGATGGCGACACCGCCGAGCGGGGTCGCAAACACCTGCGCGCGGGGGAGCGCGAGCCCGTCGAGGTAGACGCGGTGGGCAGGGCCGAGCAGGACGACCTTTTGGATGGTGTCGGCGTGCGGACGCAGGCGCTCATAGGCGGTCGCCGCGATCGGGCCGGAGTACACATAGCCAGCATGCGGCGCGATCAGGGCCTTTGGCGCTGGCCCAGCCGCGGGACGCTCGACGCGCTCGAGCATGGCGTCGACGGTGCGCGCCAGCTCGGTGGCGTCGGCCGGATAGAAGCGGCCTGCGACGGCAGGCGGGCGGGTGAGCGGGAGGTCCGATGGCGTCACGGCTGGAAAGATCGAAGCGTTTGGTCGCTTCGGCCCAGGTCAAGGCGGACCGCCAAGCCGTGGTTCGAGTGAACACGCACGCTCAAGCGGCACAGATGCCGTAGCGCGGCAGGAGCTCGTGCAGCATTGCGAAGCGGTGGCGCGACAGGCCGTCGTGGAAGCGCTTCCAGTCGCTCGCCAGGAACGAGGGATCGTAGATGTAGCGCTCGTCGCCCGAGTCGAGCTCCTCGACGGTGCCGAGCGCGTGGTACTTCCACGAGTCTTCACCCTTGGGGATGTAGGTCGGCAGCGCCTCGGAGCCGAAGCTGAACCGACCTGCTCCGATGGCGGTGGCCCAGGCGTCGTAGCGGACCTCGGCGTCGTCGCTCTCGACGTCGATGATCTCGCCGATCACCTCGGCGTCGCGGGGGTCGAGGCCAGCCAGCTTGGCCCAGGGGTCGCCGGCGAGATAGCGGCGCATCGCCCTGCACATGTACTCGGCGGCGGTCCGGTAGTCGCGGGGGTTGTTCCGCTCGATCCGCTCGCCGCGGCCGTTGGTGTACGACCACACGAGGTAGGGCTGATCGGGGGCGCTGGCTGCTTCACCGTGGCCGAGCGGCGGGCTGGCGACCGAGACGAACTTGGCCTTGACGCCCTCGATCCACGACTTCCAGCTGCTGTCGACCTCGTGCGAGTGCTCGAAGCTGAAGTCCGTGGCCTGGTTGCATTTGTGGGTCACGCCCGCGAAGCCCTGGTGCGCCCAGGTGTCGGCGTAGACGTGCATGGTGATGCCGAACCGGTGCAGGCCGTAGGCTTGCTCGCGCTCCGCGATCGCGCTGCGGACCATCTCGGCGGCGACGTAGCTGACGTCGCCGGGGCGGCAGATCAGCCGCTCGATGAACTTGCCGTCGGGGATCTTCCCGACCGGGAGCCCGGCGTTCCCGGGCAGGAAGTGGAAGGGCAACCAGACCTTGTGGTTGGCGAGCTCGTCGAAGTTGTTGTAGTCGAGCGTCTTGTGGGCCGACGCCGTGCGCTCGTACATGGCGCCTTGCTCGAACGCGATCAGCCCGGAGTTGGTGGCGTCGTCGACATATTGCGCGGCGTAGGCGATGACCTCGGCCTGCTCGCGCGGGAAGCCAGCACAGCGGGCGATCGTGTAGGTGGCCGCGTGGTGAAAGTCGATCTGCATGGCCCTACGATATCGCCGATACGCTGCTCGTTGGCAGGATATCGGCGGGGCCAGGCAAACGTTCCCTTCCGACCGGATCAGACCGGCGGATCAGACCGGCGGATCAGACCGGGTGGACGGGTAGGTATCCGCCGTTGTCGAACAGCTCGTCGGCGATCTCCTTGATCTCGACGTCACCGTTCTTGCGGCCCATCTCGAGCGCTCGCAGCCGGCGACGGATCCGACGATCCGCGTGCTCGCAGAACGCCGCGGCGAGCTTGCTCTCATGGTCGGCGCTGCGGTTGCTCTGGTCGAGCGAGCGGGTCGCCCGAGACACGACTGCGATCATCGCGTAGAGGTCGATCGCGATGTCGGCGACGCGCTCGACCAGCAGCTGCTCGTCGATGATCGACTTGCCGAACCGGCGGAGCAAGAGATCGACGGCCTGCCCGAACGCGCTGACCTTGTCTTCGATCAGCACGGCGGGTCGCTTGAGCCGAGGATGCGCGCGGGTCAGCTGGTCGGTGATCACCCGGCTGCGCACGCGATCGACCAGCTCGCTCAAGAGCAGGCCGTAGTTCTCGAGCGGGTCCTTGAGCGCCGCGGCCAGCTCGCGCAGGTGCTCGCCAGGCGCCTGGATGCCCGACAGGCCGATGAACAAGCGCAGGATCTCGTTGGTGCCCTCGAAGATCAGGTTGATCCGGGCGTCGCGAACGAAGCGCTCGAACGGGTACTCGCGCGAGTAGCCGAGCCCGCCCATCACTTGCAGGCACTCGTTGGACACGTGCCAGAGCGCCTCGCTGG
>CBFGLP010000725.1:0-3862 GCA_965649595.1 uncultured Myxococcales bacterium
GCGCTCGCCGACACGACCACCTCGATCGGCGGGGGTGCCTGCTTGCCGCCCGCAGGGCTCGGTATGGGCTCCCGGCTGATCGAGTCGAAGAAGCGGTGCGCCTCGTCGTTGTTGCCGGGGTTGGGATCGAGCCATAGCACGCGCTTGCCCGCGAACAGCCGAGCGAAGCGACGGCGCGGGCTGGTCTCCTCGTAGATCGCCTCGAGCCAGCGATCGAACCCGGAGAAGTCGCGCTCGTCGCTGCCGGGTCGGCGGGTCTCGTAGCGGAGCAGCTCGATGCCCTCGTGCCGGCGATAGAACTCGCCGAGCTCGGGCGGGACGTCGGCGACGACCGCGTAGGCGACCGGCGGCGAGCTCTGCCGGTGATCGAGCAGGCTCAGCACCTCGCTACGCAGCTCGCTGATGTACGCGTCGGTGAACGAGAAGCCCAAGTAGAGCAGCGTCCGCGAGGCCAGGATGTTGCGCAGGAAGTTCTGATAGCCGGGATCCTGGTAGAGCCGCCGACGATAGTCGCGGCGTGTCAGCACGACCTGGTCGTCGCGCGGGGACGCGTCCGCGCGCAGGAGATCGCCGTGCAGCTTGAGCACGGCCGGCCCGCCGAGGTCCTGCCAGAAGTGGGCCTCCCACCAGCGATGCCGCTCCGGTCGCAGCGCCTCGACGTAGGTGTCCTCGCCCGCGACGTCGCCGTCGAGCAGGTTGTCGAAGTTGGTCGTCAAGATGGCGCGAAAGGGGATCCGGCTCAGCCACACGAGCCGCTGGCGCATGACCTCGCCGATCTCGAGCGTCGGGTCGCACAGCTCGTGCCGCAGGCCCCCGATCAAGCGCCGCCGCCCGAGCCGATCCTCGAGCAGCTGCGCGGCGAAGTAGCGCCCGTCGGCGCCCGCGTTGTCGGTCAGCGCCCGCTCGATCTGCTGGCAGAGCTGCTCGTCCTTGCCCGCGAGGTTGCACAGCAGCTCGGTCCAGCCAGGCAGGTTGGCCGCCGCGGAGAAGCCGGCACCGACGAACGCGACGCAGTTGCCGGTCAGGATCTCGTCGGCGAGGTGCGCGGGGCAGCGGACGCCCTCGATCGGGAGTGGCTCGGTCATGGCTGCTCCCGACTATGTCACCAATGCACCAGCTCGCGGATGCTTCCGCCGACCGACGCAGCCGGGCTAGCGGCCGCGCCCGGTGCCTCGACGACCATCGGCACCGCTTGCTTGGGTCCCATCGTGATGCCGCGCGCGCGCAGGTCCACGCGGGCACCGTCGAGCATGCGCAGGCGATGGCGCTGAACGATGAGGGCGAGCACCAGGCGGATCTCTTGCTCGGCGAAGCCCGCCCCGATGCACATCCGCGGCCCCGCGCCGAAGGGCATGAACTCGAACAAAGAGGGCTTCGTCGGTCCGTTCGGCCCGAGGGGCTTCGTCGACTGCAACCATCGCTGCGGCACGAAGCGATCGGGGTCTGCGTAGACCTCGGGCATGTGGTGGGTGACGAGCGGGCTGAGCACGATCGTCGACCCGCGCGGCAGGCTGTAGGGTCCGAGCTGGAACTCGTCAGTCGCCCGCCGCATGAACATCATGTAGCTCGGCGGGAGCAGCCGCATGCTCTCGTTGACGACCGCGTCAAGCAGCGGCAGCTCGGCGAGCTGCTCGACCCGCGGAGGCTCGCCGCGCAGCTTGCCCGCGAGCTCGTCGTGCAGATCCGCGCACACGCGCGGGTGCTGAGCCAAGAGCAGCAGCGTCCAGGTCAGCGCGTAGGCCGAGGTCTCGTGCCCGGCGAGGAACAACATCCCGATGTGGCCGATCAGCTCGTCATCGCTCAGCCGCGCGCCGTCCTCGTCGTGCGCCCGAATCAGGATCGACAACACGTCGCGCCGCGGATCGCTCGACCCGCGACGCTCGCGGACCATCTCCAGCAGGCGCGCATGGTAGCGCTCGGTCAGCCGCATCAGCCGGCCGTAGGGAGTCAGCGGCAGGTCGACGGGGAGCATCGCCACCGCCGGCGAGATCAGGCCCTCCAAGATCGCCTTGCCCATGCCGCCGAGCTCGGCCGCTTGGTCGCCCACGTCGAGGCCGAACAAGCACTTCATCATCACGTCGAGCGTGAGCTCGAGCATCGCCTGCGCGACATCGATCTTCGCGCCCGGCCGCCAGCGCGCGAGGTGACGCTCGGCGATCGCTAGCATGTCGGGCCCGTGCTCGTGCACGGCCGCCTTGCTGAACGCCGGCATCATCAAGCGCCGCTGCGTACGGTGGCGCTCACCATTCATCGCCGTCAGGTTGACCTGCACACGAGCGAGCGCGGACCCCTCGCGCACCCGAATCGGCAGGTCTGCCCAATGCTCGAATTCGCGAGCGTGCGGCAAGAGCTGCTGGTTGTGCTCCGGCCCGAACGCGCACACCAGCGAGGGATCGCCGCGAGTCACCGCCGCGATGGTCCCGTGCTCGCGGTGCAGCCTGCGAAGCACTCGCAGCGGGTCGCTGAACAGGCGCATCAGGTTGGGGCCGAGCCGACCACCAACTAGGGGAATGGGGGGAAGTCCGGGGAGCTCCGAGGCAGATCGGGGGGGTGCCATGGCGTTCGCGCTCGCCAGAGCTTGCCCGAACGAGCCGCGGTCCGTCATCGGGGTATCCTCGAGGTGAGCGTATAAATCTGCGGTTTTTTGGCCAGATTGCGGACGTATTATTTCCGGTAGATTGTTCAATGCCGGGCCTCGGTCATAGTCATACTGTGAAGATCACCTCGATCCTCCCCCTCGCGCTGCTGTGGATCTCCGCCTGCTCGAACCCGCGCACCGAGCCCCCGGCGGCCACGAGCTCGGCCCAGGCCGGCACCGCCGCCGAGCCGACCGTGAGCGCCGACGAAGCGCCCGACGTAGACGGCGTCGCCTACTTCGCGGGCGGCTGCTTTTGGGGCGTCGAGCACTACCTCGAGCAGCTCGACGGGGTCGTGAGCGTGGAGTCGGGCTACATGGGCGGGCACGTCGAGTCGCCGACTTACGAGCAAGTGTCCGGCCGTACGTCGGGCCACCTCGAGACCGTCCGCGTTCGCTTCGACTCCGCGCGAGTCTCGTATGAGGAGGTCGCCAAGCTGTTCTTCGAGATCCACGATCCGACCCAGACCGACGGTCAGGGCCCCGACCTCGGACCTCAATATCGATCGGCGGTGTTCTATGCGAGCGCCGAGCAAAAGCAGGTGGTCGAGGGGTTGATTCAACGGTTGGTCGAGCGGGGGTATGATGTGGTGACGGAATTGCGCGAGGCGGGCACGTTCTGGCCGGCCGAGGATTATCATCAAGATTATTATGTGAAGACGGGCAAGACCCCTTATTGCCACGCTCGGGTGCGGCGGTTTGGGGATTAGCTGCCGTCGGTCGCGCACGGAAGCACGGACCTGTGCATCCCCGAGACCTCCGGACGAGTAGATGCGCCGGATGTCGCTACCCGGCCCCACCGAGCGACGGGGATTTTCGGCCCCCGTTGTCCAAACCTGTGCGACCCGCGGGCTCGACATCGCGATAAAGTGGGCCCGTGACCTTGCCCCTCGCGCGGACCGCCCCGCAGGCTCGAGGCTTGCCGCTGCTTGGCCCAGCCCTCGAGCTGCTGCGCGACCCGTATCGCTGGTGGCCCCGCAAGTACCGCGAGCTCGGCCCGGTGTTCCGCTTGAGCCTGCCCGCGATCGGCCCGTGGATCGCGATCGCAGGCCGCGAGGCCAACGAGCTGCTGGCGCTCGAAGGTCACCGCGTGTTTCGTCAGGACCTCACCTACCCCCAAGCAGCGAAGGTGCTCCAGACCAACACGCACCCGAGCATCACCGAGGGCGCGCTGCAGCGACACCTTCGCCGGCAGATCGGCCCGGGCTTCTCGCGGCAGGCCACCGG
>CBFGLP010000726.1:0-8180 GCA_965649595.1 uncultured Myxococcales bacterium
CGGCGAGTGGATCACGACGCCACGCAGCTGGCAGGAGGTCGTCCGAGTGTTCGCGGCGGCCGGGCGCGGGCTCGCGGCGGCGCACCAAAAGGGCATGATCCACCGCGACTTCAAGCCCGACAACGTGATGTTGGCCGACGATGGGCGCGTGCTGGTGATGGATTTTGGTCTGGCTCGGGCGATCGATGAGCTCGACGCGGTGGGGTCGGCTGCGGTCGACTTGAAAGATCCGAGCACGCTCGTCGCCACGAGCCGAACGCTCGTCGACTCGCGGACCGGGCCCTCGCTGGGCGGCGCGAGCTCGCGGCTCTCGACCTCGCTGACCCGCACGGGCGCGCTCACGGGCACGCCGGCCTACATGGCGCCGGAGCAGTTTCGTGGCAGCGCAGACGCCCGCAGCGATCAGTTCTCGTTCTGCGTCGCGCTCTACCAGGCGCTCTGTGGCGAGCGCCCCTTCGCGGGCGAGAGCCTGGCCGCGCTCGTGTTTCAGATCAGCCAAGGCAACGTCCGACCGCCAGCGCCTGGACGCAAGGTCCCGACGTGGCTGCGGCGGGTGGTCGTGCGGGGGCTCGCCACCGATCCGGCCCAGCGCTGGCCGAGCATGCAGGCGCTGGTCGAGGCGCTCGAGCACGACCCAGCGCGAGCGCGTCGAGGTATCGCCGTGGGGTTGATTGGCGTGCTCGTGTGCGGGGTGCCGCTGGCGCTCGCTTGGCACTGGAAGAACCAAGGCGCGGCCCAGCCTCCGCCGGTGTGCACGGACAGCGAGGCCGAGCTGGCAGAGATCTGGAGCGACACCCGGCGCACGTCCCTGCGCGAAGCAATGGTCGCGACCGGCCTGCCCTACGCCGATCGCAGCGCCGACGAAGTCACGCGCTTGCTCACCCGCTGGTCGCGGATGTGGATCGCAGGCCACCGCGACGCCTGCGAGGCTACCGAGCTGCACCGCAGCCAGAGCAACATGATCCTCGACCAGCGGATGCGCTGCCTCGATCGTCAGCGCCGACACTTCGCCCAGGTCGTCGACGAGCTCGAGCAGGTCGACGCGAGCACGCTCGAGCAGGCGGTCAGCCGAGTCGAGTCGCTGCCGCAGGTCGATCGCTGCAGCGACCTCGCGTACGTCGCGCTGCAAGTGCCACCGCCCGAGGATCCCGAGGTCGCGACAAAGGTCGACGATCTGCGCGAGCGACTCGCCCGTTACCAGACCGACAACGCCAAGCTGCTGCTGATGAAGGACGCGCTCGAGCAGGCCCATGAGCTCGAGGCCTTGCGGCGCAGCGCCGAGCCGCTCGCCTATGCCCCGCTCCTGGCCGAGATCGACGTGCAGCTGGGCGTGCGGCTCAAGATCGGTCGCAAGGGCGAAGCGGCGGAGCAGACCTTGCGCCGCGCCTACTTCACCGCCCGGCGCAACGAGGCGAACGCGGTCGCCATCGAAGCGGCGATCCAGCTGATGGAGACGGTCGGTGGCCTGCGCGGGCGCTACACCGAGGCGCTCGGCTGGGGTGATCACGCCGAGGTCGACTTGGCTTCGCTCGGGGATCCCTTGGCCGACGCGATGCGCCTGCGCGCGACGGCCAGCGTCCGCATGGCGCTCGGTGATTTTGCCGGCGCAGAGGCGGACACCCGAACCTCGCTCGAGATCCTGCAGCGCGAGCTCCCGGGCGACGCCCTGCGGATCGTCTACGCGCACCGCGAGCACGCCGCAGCGCTGCTGTTCCTCGGCCGCCGCGACGAGGCGAGCGACGAGCTGCAGCGCGCCCGCGAGGCCTTGGTCGCGCGGCTCGGCCCCGACCACCCGGAGCTCGGGTTCATCGACGAGCTGCTGATCATCGAGGCGCTGCATCGCGGCGAGAGCGAGCTCGCCCGCGATCGCGCGCTCGCGCTGCTCGAGCTCTACGATCGCGCCGGCATGTCGGCCGACGATCCACGCCGCGCGATCGTGCTGCAGAACCTCGGCACCGCGCACCGTCGGCTCCGCGACGACGCGGCGGCCCGCATCCACTGGCAACAGGCGCTGGACCTGCGCGAGCGGGTGTTTGGGCCCGAGCACCCCGACGTCGCAGACCTGATCATCAACCTCGCCAGCGTCGCCGAGGAGCGCAGCGTCGAGCAGAAGATCGACGACATCGAGCGGGCGATCGCGATCTACGAGAAGGCCGGCGCGAGCCATGGCATCAAGGCCGCGGCTGGTCACTACAACCTGAGCGGGCAGCTGTGGGATCTCGAGCGCTACGACGAGTGGCGCGAGCACATCGTGAAGGCGACCGAGCTGTTCTCCAACTCGCAGGGGCCCGCGTCGGAGAACGCCCTGCGAGCCAGGCACGACCACGCGGACGGGCTGCGGATCCTCGGCAAGCCGAACGAGGCGGCCCGGCTGATGGAGTACAGCCTCGAGCTGATCCGCGACTATCCAGACGCCAAGCGCTCGAAGGGCGATCCTTTCCGGGCCGAGACGATCGGGCAGCTGATGATGATCGAGCTCAGCCGAGGCAACCTCGCGCGGGCCAGCGAGCTGGCCCGCGAAGGCGCGGCGCTGCTCAGCAACGAGCTCCCGCCGCTCTACGGCTTTCGGCTCCGCTTCATGATCCTCCAGACCCGCTACGCCGAAGGTGACGCGTCGGCGCGAGCGGACGTGCTCGCGCTGCAGCGCGAGGTCGAGGCGACGCCGGATGCGTTTACTTCGTCGGCGCCCGAGCAGCTGCGCGAGTGGCTAAAGAAGCACCCGCGCTAGCGATCAGGACACGCTCCACTGATCGTCGTCGAGGTCGACGATCCTGGTCTTGCCCGAGTTCCAGTCGATCTTGGCCAGCAGGTAGGCGAAGCAGGTCCCAGCCGAGATCCGGACCGTCGTCGAGCCCGTGGTCCCGACGGTCCCGCCGACCGTGGCCTCGATCCCGGCGGTGCCGGCCGAGAGGTTGACGGTGACGTCGCTGCTGAACTTGGCGGCGATCGTGGCCTCCATGACCACGAACACCTGATGCGCGATGCGGGCGTCGCTGCCCCACCCGGCCAACCGATCGATCCGCTGCGGCGCAGCGTTGGCCGCGTTCATCATCTGGGTGGTCGTGACGCTGAATTTGACCAGATCGAGCTCGCCCGAGCGCAGCTTGGTGAACGCCCCGTCACCCGAGAGCTTGACCGGGACGCCCTTGATGATCGCCGAGACGACCGCGCTGAAGCTCGAGCTCGAGGTCTGGCTGAAGTCGATCTCCACCTTGGTGCTCTTGGCGGTCCCGATCTTGGCGACCGGGATCCGGTCCTTGACCTCGAGGTAGTTCATCCCGAACAGCGGGGTCCGCTTCTCGCCAATGCTGCCGAGCTCGACCTCCTCCGCGTGACCACGGAAATATGCGACCCCACCATAGGTCAGGTGACTGTCCTTCACGACTACGTTCGCCATTGTGATTACCTCGTCTCGATTCGACTGAATCTGCGCGGCGGGCCCATGCCGCATTGCGCGATGATCAGTGTACGGGGATCGCACAATCCGGAACAACAAATATAAATATCAACATCCGTGATTGGAGTCCCGGTTCGATCGCGCATCGACCCAATCCATAGATATGGTCAAACTCTTCAAAACAATGATACAATCCAAATACAATCGAAGTGCCCCGTGTTGGGGTCTAGCTAGCGATCGTTCCCCGCCAACTGGATAGGTCGCAACGTCTGGCGCGAACGCGCCCCCCCACCTCACCGCGGCCGATAGATCGATCTATCGATCAACCGATCAGTCAGTCTCGACCGCCCCGAGCCCCGGGTGCCAGAGCGAGTGCCCCTCCCCTCGCGCGCGAGCGAAGCGGTCCATCCGAACCAGCGCCTCGAGGCCGACCTTGACCGTGCGGGCCTCGGCGGGCAGCTTGTCCTCCTCGGCGATGAAGCTGTCGAGCGCCCGGTTGGCATACGCGGCGCACACCGAGCCCGCTCGGAAGCCGCGGATCGACGCGAGGGTCAGCAGCGCGGAGGTCTCCATCTCGAGGTTGCTGACGCCCTCCTTGGCGAGCCGACGCTGAACGTCGGGGTCGCGCACGGGGAAGCCCGGGAGCTCGCGCCCCTGCGCGCCATAGAAGCCCGCCGCGGTGGCCGTGATGCCGAGGTGGTGCCGCACGCCGAGATCCTGCGCCGCCCAAGCCAGCGCCATCACGGCCTCCGGGTGCGCGCTCGCGGGGTAGCCCGGGCCGACGAACCATGTCGAGGTGTCCTCGAGCCGATAGGCCGCCTGCGAGATGATCAGATCACCGAGCCCGATGTGGGCCTTGAGCGCGCCGCTGCTGCCTGCACGCACGATCGCGATCTTGGTCGGATCGTCGAAGCAGTTGCACAGCTCGACCACGGCGATCTCGGTGTTGGCCGCGCTCATGCCCGTGCCCATCACGCTGACCGGCAGGCCCCGGTAGCGGCCGGTGAAGGTCACGAACTCCCGCTCGCACGAGGGCTCGCCGTAGCCTTCGAGCAGCTCCTCGGCGATCCGCTCGGCGCGTCGGGGATCGCCGACCAGCAAGATGCTCGGAGCCACGTCGCCGGGGCGCAGGCCGATGTGGTACTGGCGAGCCTCGCTGCCCTGGGGATTGGTGGCGCTGCGGATCATCGGCCGGAGTTTATCCCGTGCAGCGCAGCCCGCAGGCCTTGGTCAGCGGGTGCAGCAAAATCGGGCCCCGGCTGGGGATAGAGTCGACGCCCGTGAGCCAGCAGGGCACCATCGGAGGAGGATCCCCGAGCCTGGAGGAGACCACGCTCGGCGACGACGCGAGCGAGCGCGCCGATCCTGCGGGGAGGCTCGAGCCCGGCGAGCGGCTCGGTCGCTACGTGATCATCCATCGGATCGGTGCGGGGGCGATGGGCGAGGTGTTCGCTGCCTACGACCCCGAGCTCGATCGCAAGGTCGCGATCAAGCTCCTGCACCCGGACCTCGGCGGCGCCGGCTCGGCCACGCGGGGGCGCACGCGACTGCTGCGAGAGGCTCAGGCGATGGCGCGGCTGAGCCACCCCAACACGGTGACCGTGCACGACGTCGGTGAGCACCGCGGCCGCGTGTTCCTGGCGATGGAGTTCGTCGCCGGGCAGACGCTCGGGGTCTGGTTGTGCACGCCGCGTAGCTGGCGAGCGATCGTGTCGGTGTTCGTCGCTGCGGGCCGCGGGCTGGCGGCTGCCCACGCGCAGGGGCTGATCCACCGCGACTTCAAGCCCGACAACGTCATGATCAACCTGCAAGGTGGCGTGATCGTGATGGACTTCGGGCTCGCGCGAGCGGCCGAGGGCGAGGCCGATGAGCGCGAGGCCGGTGACGCGACGGGCGAGCACGAGCTCGTCGACCCGCCCACGTCAGGCGACGTGACGCGAACCGAGAGCTCGCGGCTCTCGACCTCGCTCACGCGCACGGGTGCGCTGGTCGGCACGCCCGCCTACATGGCTCCGGAGCAGTTCGAGCGCCGCCCGCTCGATGCCCGCAGCGATCAGTTCTCGTTCTGTGTCGCCCTCTACGAGGCGCTCTTTGGCGAGCGACCCTTCGCGGGCAGCAGCCTGCCCGACCTGATCTTGGCGGTCGACGAGGGCCGACTCCGTCCACCGCCACCCGGTCGACGAGTGCCCGCGTGGCTACGCCGCGTGGTCCTGCGCGGGCTGGCGCGCGAGCCCGATCGACGCTGGCCCGACATGCTCGCGCTGATCGACGCGCTCGAGCACGATCCCTGGCGTCGGCGCTGGCCCGCGCTGATCGGCGGCGCCGGGCTCGGGCTCGTCGCCTTCGCGCTCGGCCTCGTGCTCTACGGCGAGCCGAACGACGAGCCCCCGCCGGTCTGCTCGAACAGCGCCGCAGAGCTGAGCGAGATCTGGAACGATGCCCGACGAGCGAAGCTGCGCGAGTCGATGCTCGCGACCCAGCTGAGCTACGCGGACGAGAGCGCGGACCAAGTCATCGAGCTGCTCGACCAGTGGGCCGAGCGCTGGATCGCGGGTCACCGCGACGCCTGCGAGGCGACCGAGCTGCACCGCAGCCAGAGCGTCGAGGTCGAGGATCAGCGCATGCGCTGCCTCGCTCGCCAGCGGCAGCGCGTCACGGATCGGATCGACGAGCTACTCGTGGTCGACGAGACCACGCTCGAGGCCGCGGTCGCGCGGGTCGAGTCGCTGCCGCGAGTCGAGCGCTGCGCCGATCTCGAGTACATCGCCGCCGAACACAACCCTCCGCCCGAGGATCCCGCGGTCGCGGCCGAGGTCGCTCGGCTCGAGCGCGAGCTAGAGCGCTTCGAGCTCGGGTTCGATGATCAGCTCAGTCGCCCGCTCGCCGAGACCCAGCGGCGCGAGCTCGAGCAGCTCCACGCCCGCGCACAGCCGCTCGGCTACGCGCCCTTGCTCGCGGCGATCGATCTGCAGCTCGGCGCGCGCCTGCACGCGCTCACCGAGCTGCCCGAAGCCGAGCAAGCCCTGCGCCGGGCGTTCTTCAGCGGCCGCGCGCACGGCCTCGACGCGATCGCTGTCGCGTCCTCGCTGCGGCTGATCACCGTCGTCGGCGTCGAGCAGGCCCGCTACACCGCCGCGCTCGAGTGGGCCGAGCACGCGGCGGCCGAGATCACCCGCGCGGGCACGTCGCTCGACGCGGCTCACCGCCACTTCCTGGTCTCGGGCGTCTACACCGACATGAGCGAGCTCGAGACCGGCGACCGCGAGCTGCGGGCCGCGATAGCGATCTATGAGCGCGAGCTGCCGCCCGACTCGCTCGCGCTCGTGCACGCGCGCAGCAACCTGGCCGCCAACCTGATCCGACGCGGCGAGTATCGCGACGCCGAGACCATGCTCGAGGGTCTGCGCGAGCGCCTGGTCGCGCGGCTCGGCCCCGATCACCCCGAGGTCGCGCACATCGACGGCCTGCTGCTGCTGTCCGCCGTCGATCAATCCGACTACCCGCGCGCCACCGAGCGGGGCGCCGCGCTGCTGGCCCTCTACGAGCGTGTGGGCCTGCGCGACGATCCCCGCTACGCGTCCGTGCTCAGCAACCTCGGAAAGGCTCAAGCCAACGCTGGCAAGCACGACGTGGCCAAGCAGAGCTGGGAGCAGGCGCTGGCCATGCGCGAGCGCTGGCTCCCGCCCGATCACCCGGACATCGCCGACATCCTGATCAACCTCGCGTCGATCCGAGACGGGTCCGAGCCCGAGCGAGACATCGCCGACTTCGAGCGGGCGATCGCCATCTACGAGGCCGCGGGCGCCAAGCAGAGCCACAAGGCCGCGGTCGCGCGGCTCAACATCGGCAACATCCACGTCAGCCTGGGCAAGCTCGACGAGGCAGTCGACCACTTCGCCAGCGCGGCCGAGCTGTTCAGCGCCAGCCTCGGGCCCGCCTCGAACGACGCCGCGATGGCCCGCTTCTATCAAGCCTACGTCCTGACCATGCTCGAGCGCTGGGACGAGGCCGCGCTGGTGCTGCGTAGGATCATCGAGCAGCTCGGCCAGCGCGACGAGCCCGGCCGCTACTTCGCGGCCGCCTCGTCGATGCTCATGCACGTCGAGCTCGAGCGCGGGCGCCCCGAGGCCGCCGCGGAGCTGGTCCGCGACGTCGCGACGATCGACCTCGCTACGCTCGACGTCGAGACCCGCTTCAACCTTCGGTTCACGATCTTGCGGGTCCGCCACGCGCAGGGTGAAGCCGGGATCCGGGCCGAGGTGCTCGCGCTCCAGCGCGAGATCGTCGCGGCGCCCGAGCAATTCCCGGCCCCGGCGATGGCCGAGGTCGAGACGTGGTTGAAGAGCAACCGCTGATAGCCTAGCTATGGCTGTTGGCAGCAACAACGATAATAGTTGTTGGAGGGGTTATTGATCGGGGCCGCGCACTCGTTGTCGGTCCAATACGTCCCCCCAAATTTTTCTTCACAATCACTCTGAGTTGGAAACCACCCGACGTAACAGCCCTAAACCGGTGCCCTCACATCGAGGTCCTTCACTTCTCCCTTGCCATCGGCTCCTCTGCGGGATCTATTGGGGCGTCGTCTGGTCAATGGGAGTTGCAATTCATGCCATCCGATCTCCATGAAGGTTTCGTCGCCATCCTCCGTAGCTACCCTGCCATCTCGATCAAGCTCGCCCTCACCGCTGGCGTACCGCTGCTCGTGCCCGCGTCGCACTGGCGGCAGGTCGACGGTGAGTTCAGCGACCCGGGGGGTCGGGCACGCTCTATCACACCGATCTCG
>CBFGLP010000727.1:0-5364 GCA_965649595.1 uncultured Myxococcales bacterium
ACCCGAAACCAGCCCACCCAGGTCGCAAAGCGACCTGGCGGCCGCGAAGCGGCCGTGCGTGGCTAAGTCTCCGATGCCTGCGGGGGGCTAAGACAGCCGCCGTGCGTGGCTGAGTGCACGACGTCTGCGGGGGGCTAAGAAGAGCGTAGGACCCGGCTTGACGCCGGGTCCTACGCTGGGGGAGCCTGCCCTTGAAGTGACGGACCAGGAGTTGGAGCCGCAGTTCAGCGGGACCGAGCGCTTCGAGCTGCGCGGTCGCATCGGACAGGGCGGCATGGGCGTGGTGTTCCGCGTGCTCGATCGCGAGGTCGGCAAGGAGGTCGCGCTCAAGACCCTGCTCCGGCCGGGCGCCGAGCAGCTCTACCGGGTCAAGCGGGAGTTCCGCTCGCGGGCCGGGTTGAGCCACCCCAACCTGCTCGAGCTCTACGACCTCTTCGTCGAGGGTGATCAGTGCTTCTTCACGATGGAGCTGCTCCACGCGACCGACTTCATGAGTTGGGTCCGGGGGACGGTCGCGATCGATCGCACGATCAACACCGGGGAGGTCCCGCTCGCGGTCTGGGAGGAAGACGACGAGACCTCGACCATGACGGTCGATCAGAGCGAGGCGCTGCGGACCGCGCTGATCACCGGGATGGCCGTCGGCAACTCGATGGTCGGGCAGGTTCGGTCGCGCAAGGCCGAGGCGATCTCCAGCGAGGGCGCGGACCGGCTGCGCAGCGCCCTCAAGCAGCTGATCCGCGGCCTCCAGGCGCTGCACGAGTTCGGCACGGTCCACCGCGACGTCAAGCCCTCGAACGTGCTGGTCACCGAGACCGGGCGCGTGGTGCTGCTCGACTTCGGGGTGGCGCTCGAGCGCGAGCACGGTGACGAGCCCGATAGCTCGGGCAGCTTCTCGAGTAGCGACTCGGGCAGCGGCACGCGGCGCAACGAGATCGTCGGCACGGTCGCGTACATGTCTCCCGAGCAGGCGCTCGGCGAAGAGGTCAGCGGCGCGACCGACTTCTACGCGGTCGGCGTGATGCTCTACCAGGCGTTGACCGGCACGGTCCCGTTCACGGGCAGCGTCGCCGAGGTGTTCCGGGCCAAGCTCGACCAGCAGCCGATCCCACCGCAGCGGCTGACCCCGGGGGTGCCCGAGGATCTCTCGCGCATGGCGATGGAGCTGCTCGCCAGCGATCCCGAGACGCGGCCCAACGCGAGCGAGCTGCTCGCTCGGCTCGAGGGACGCGTGGTCGAGATCGGCGACTCGCAGACGAGCATGTCCGGCGGGCGGCGGATCGTCACCGCGCTGCCCTTCGTCGGCCGCGAATCCGAGCTCGATCAGCTCGACCGCGCCTATCAGGCGGTGGTCCGCGAGAGCCGGCTGATCGAGGTCCATGTGCACGGGCTCTCGGGCATCGGCAAATCGATGCTGCTACGTCGCTTCGTCGGCCCGCTGCGCGGCCGGCCGGGCACGCTGGTGCTGCGCTCGCGCTGCGATCCGCAGGAGAGCGTGCCCTACAACGCGTTCGACGCGGCGATCGACGCGCTCGCTCGCCACCTCGCCAACCTCTCGCGCGAGGCCGCCAACGAGTTCGTCCCCGACAACGCCCACGCGCTGATCCGCGTGTTCCCGGTCCTCGGTCGCGTGGCGGCGCTGGCCGAGGCCCCCGCGCCCAAGTTCGTCCCCGACGTCTACGAGCAGCGCCGGCAGGCCTTCGACGCGCTGCGCGAGCTGCTGGTCAAGCTCGCAGCGCACCAGCACGTGGTCCTGTGGCTCGACGATCTCCACTGGGGCGATCGTGACTCGGTCCCGCTGCTCGAGGCGCTGACCTCGAGCGAGCGGGTGCCGGCGCTGATGCTGCTGCTCAGCTATCGGTCCGAGGACAGCGCTGCGAGCCCGCTGCTCGACTACCTGACCCAGACCAAGCTGCAGCGGCTGGCCGCGCAAGACGAGCTCGACGAGCCGCTCGATCCACCGGCGGTGATCGATCTGCCGATCCGCCCGCTCGACGCCGGCGAGGTCGAGGCGCTCGCGCAGCGGGTGTTCGAGGCGCGAGGCGAGACCGCCAACGAGGCGAGCGAGCGCGAGGCCCAGGTCCGGGCGATCGTCGAGCAGTCGGGCGGCAACCCCTTCATCGTGCACGAGTTCGCCCGCTACCTGGCCGAGCGAGAGAGCGCGTCGGCGGCCAGCGAGCAGCTCGACTGGGTGTCGATCGTCCGCTCGCGTCTCGACGAGCTCTCGCCCGGCGAGCAGGTGCTGCTCGAGCTGTTGGCGATCGCCGGTCGCCCGATCGAGCGCAACTCGATCCTGCGCGCCTCGGGCCTGGCCGAGGGCGGCCGCACGCGCCTCACGACCTTGCGCGAGGCGCTGCTGCTGCGTTCGATCTCCAGCGATCACCTGGCCGGCGCGGGCTCGTCCGGCGTCAGCCTGGCGCTCTATCACGACCGCGTCCGCCAAGCCGTGCTGCAAGGCTTGAGCGCCGAGGTGCTGCCGCTGCGCCACCGGGCGTTGGCCGAATCGCTCGAGCAGGCGCAGTCCGACGACCTCGAGTCGCTCGCCTTTCACTTTGCGGCGGCGGGCAAGGAGTTCCGTGAGCGGGCCGCCGACTATGCCCTGCGCGCCGGCGATCGAGCGATGGCCGCCCTCGCGTTCGGCCGCGCGAGCGAGCTCTACCGCGACGCGCTCGAGCTGCTCGCCGGTGTGCCCGCGCGGCAGGCCGAGCGGCCCGGGCTGCTGCGCAAGCTCGGCGACGCGCTGGGCCACCTCGGTCGCTTGCCCGAGGCCGCGCAGCGCTACTCGGAGGCGGCCGAGCTGCTCGGCGGTCGCGTGACCGTCAACGCCGACGTCCGCGAGCTTCGGCTGCGAGCGGCCGAGCACTACATGAAGGCGGGCTTGCTCGGCGAGGGCTGGCGGGTCATGCGAGAGGTGCTCGAGGCGTTCGACATTCGCCCGCCCAGCTCGGCCACCCAAGCGATGCTCGGCGCGACCTGGCGACGCGGTCGCTTCGTTCTGCGCAAGCTCGACGTCGACAAGCCGGCGCTGCCGATCAGCCCCGAGGAGCAAGCCCGCCTCGACGTGCTGTGGACCGCGTCGACCAGCCTGTCGATGGTCAACCACACGCTCTCGGACGCGTTTCGGACCATGCACCTCGGCGACGTGGTCCGCTACGGCAGCCCCTCGGCCCGCTGCCGCGCGCTCGCTTACGAGGTCGCGATGGAGACCCACATCGGCGGCCCGCTCGAGCGCTCGGTCAAGCGCTTGCTCGACCAGTGCGAGCACCTGGCGCGCAAGACCGGCGACCCCTACGACGACGCCTGGCGCCTGCTCGCGGTCGCGACCTACGAGTTCACGCATGGCCGCTGGAAGGCTTGCGTCGAGGCTTGCGAGGCGTCGGACCGGACCTTCCGCGCGCTGCCGATCGGCACCTCGTGGGAGCGCTCGACGGTCGCCGTCTACCACTGGTTCTCGCTCGCGTGGCTAGGCGAGCTCGGCGAGCTGCGTCGGCGGCTCGACGAGTTCGTGACCGACGCCGAGCTGCGCGAGGACGTGTTCGGGTTGGTCGAGGCCTACACCGGGCAGCCGGTGCTGGCTTGGCTGGCGGCGGACGAGGTCGAGCTCGCGCGTGACAGCGCCGAGGCGGGGCTCCAGCGGCAGGGCTCGGCCGGCGCCACGCGTTGGCCGGAGAACAGCTACCGGCGGCAGAACTACTGCGACCTGATGGCGCTCACGCACGTCGAGCTGTACCGGGATCAGCCGGTCCAGGCGTGGGTCAGCGTGCTCGCGCAGTGGAAGGACATGCAGTCGGCGTTCTTCGTCGCGTTGCGGACCGTGGGGCTGGAGATCCGGTTCGCGCGGGCTCGGGCGGCGCTGGGGGTCGCCGAGCAGTTCGGGCGCGACCGCGAGAAGACCCGTGGGCTGCTTTATGCCCATGGGGTGGAGCTGGCCGAGGAGTGGACGCGCGAGAAGCTGCTCGCGGACGTGCGCGAGCAGGTCAAGGTGTGCCGCAAGGATCCGAACCGGTTTGGTGAGCCGATGGCGGACCTGCTCGAGGCTGGCGTGGCGCAGCTCGAGGGGCGCTCAGGGGAGGCACGGACGCTGCTCGAGCGGGCGGTGCGGGGGTTCGACGCGGTCGACATGGCGCTGCACCGCGAGTGCGCTCGCTATGCGCTCGGGCAGGTGATCGGGCACGACGCGGGCGTGGCCATGCAGGAGCGGGCGAGCGAGTGGATGGCAGGGCAGGG
Organism: uncultured Myxococcales bacterium; assembly: GCA_965649595.1. Classification (GTDB taxonomy): domain Bacteria; phylum Myxococcota_A; class Polyangia; order Nannocystales; family Nannocystaceae; genus Plesiocystis. Next base: position 4,228 of record CBFGLP010000727.1, read on the forward strand.
GGTCAAGCGGCCGCGCAAGATGGCGGCCTCGCAGGCGGTCGGGTTCGGGCTGGGGTAGCCTGCGTCATGAGCTCGCCCTTCTCGTAGATTTGATACTGCCGACCGGGTGATCGAGAATCCGCCGATGTCGACCACCTTCCACATCAGCGTCCGCGAGCCCACCTTGGTCCCCGTGACCGAGGCTCGAGCGCAGATCCTCGGCACCGGGCGACGGCCTGTGAATCTCGACAAGCTGCTGGCCAAGAGCAAGAAGTGGGCGCGGGTCGAGATGGCGGTCTCCCGTGCTCATCCGGACGTGTGCTGTTCGACCGCGGAGGTGTTCTACGCCCGCGCGCTGTGTGACGCTTGGACTCACGCGAATGGGGCGTGGGGCGACGAAAAGAAGCTCGCCAAGAACCCGGTGGCGAAGGCGTTCGGGGGCCGGCTCTTCGACCCGCAGGCGCGATTCGTCGAGTGGCGCGATTCGAAGCAGGACAACGCGTACCCCTGTCCGCTCCTGTTCGTTCGCCTCGACTACTCGTCCGACGCGGTGAGCACGACTTTCTTGGTCCCAGAGGCGTGGGTGAAGGGCATCGAGGCCGCCGACTTCGACTGCGCGGTGTTCGGGCATCATGACTCCGAGCGCCAGCGCGCGGCCAACTGGAGCTTCTCGATCGCGGCTCGACCGGTCGCCGGTGTCGAGCGAGTCAAGGCGCGTGGTGGAGTCAAGAAGGGTTATTCGGGGGTCGCCTTTCACGAGGGTCGGTTGTTCGCGATCGACGGCGACACGGACTTGGTGATCGAGCTCGACGCCGACTTCGCTCCCAAGCCGGTAGCTTGGTTCACTCGAAGCGCTGCGATGACGGGCATCTGGGCCGAGCAGGACTCTCTGTTCGTGGCCAAGAAGAAAGCCGGCATCGAAGTCCGTGGTGACAAGGTCGTGGCGTCACCGAAGACCAGCATGGCGCCTTCCTACGCCCATATGCAGTGGCTGGCGGCGGCGCGCGAGCTCCTGCCGCTGGATGGCGAGGGCGGTGGCGTTGGTGGGCTCGTGTTTGCCACGCGGAGCGGCGATGAGGAGTGGCTCGTCACTACGGCAGGACTGATCGGCCGAGCGCGTGAAGGCGCGTGGCGTTGGTTCATCGCAGACGTTCCCAA
>CBFGLP010000728.1:0-3820 GCA_965649595.1 uncultured Myxococcales bacterium
TCGCCATCGGCGGCGAACACCATCGCCATACCACGCGGACCGACCGGCAGACGATGCAGCAGCTCGCCCTCCTCGAGCGACCAGATGCACACGGTCTCGTCGGCGCCACCCGAGGCGAGCAGGCGCCCGTCGGGCGAGAGCGCGAGCGTGTAGACCGGACCTTCGTGGGCGTCGAGCTCGAGCCGCGACACGCCCTTTGGCCACGACCACACGATCACCCAACCATCGGCGCCACCGCTGACCAGCTCGTCGTCGGCGGTGAAGCGCAGCACGGACACCGGGCCCTCGTGCCCCTCGAGCGCCCGCTCTTGGCGTCCGCGCAACGACCAGACCCCGATCGTGCGATCGCGGCTGCCCGTGGCGATACGCTTTCCTTCGGGATCGAAGCGGACGCAGAGGACCGGCCCCGAGTGTCCATCGAGTGTGGCACGCAGCTTCATGAGGCGCCGCGATGATACCCGCCTGGCGAAGCCATGGCTCGCTCGATGATCGTGATCGATCGATGCCACGAGGGGGGCTCGAAACTCCGGTCCGCGGGCCGGCTTGCCGATCGACTCGGCGGGGGGCTAGTCCTCGATCTGGATTTTCGCTCCGAGCTTGGCACGAACGTCCGGGGTCAGGCCGGCGGCGACCCACACCCAGCCTGCCTCGCCGCCCCGCGGGTCCAACCACTTGGCGTGAAAGGCTTGGACCTGCTCCGGCTCGACCAGCAGCATCGCTTGGGCGTCGCGGGCGAGCGCACCGAAGATCTCGCGGTCTTGCGCCGAAAGATCGATCGACTCACTCCACAGCGCGGTCCAATCCTCGCCCTCGAGGCTAGCCTCGACCACGCGAGCGCCGAGCCACAAGCTGGCCGCCTGGCGCAGCCGAGTCTCCGGCGGGGTCGTCGACACGAACTCGCGCAGCTGCTCGATCGTGCGCTCGATGTTGCCGAGCGGATCCGTGGGCGAGAGCTGGACGCGGATCGCCAGCACGCTGATCGAACCCGCGATGATCAGGCGCGCGTCGATCTCCTCTTGCAAGAGCCGCTGGGTCAGCCGCGCGAGCATCCGCTCCTCGGCGGTCGCGGTCGGGATGATCCGACCGATCATCACGACCCCGCGACCGCGCTTGTCGGGCTCGGCCCCGCCGAGCACCCGCAGCGGAGCCGGAGCGGCGTCACCGAACAGCCAGGTCTGCGCTCGCTTCTTCGGCGGCTCGGCCCGCAGCCGAGCCGTGACCGCCGGCTTGCCACCACCGAGCGCCAGCGCGCCGGACTTCCAGCGCGTGCCGAGCAGCGCCACCGCTTCGCCGAGCTGCTCGGAGGTCCGGCCCGAGTGGACGACGATCACCGCATCACGAGGATGGCTGAGCATCGACCACGCCCGCTCGAGCCGTCCCTTGCTCAGCTCGCTCAAGCTGGCCTTGCTGATGTACTCGTGCTCGATCGGGTGCTGCAGCAGCGCGCTGATCAGCCCGGCGCCCGCCAGCGCCTCGGCACCGGCGTCGCGCTGGCGAGCGAGCACCTTGCCCTGCGCGACGGCGAGCAGCTTGGGATCGCCGGTGTCGGCCAGCGCCCCGGCGACGAGCTCGATCAGCTGCTCGGCGTCGCGGTCGCGACCGTGGACCGCCAGCTCCACGCGACCGGGGCGGCTGCGCAGGTCGTAGGTCGCGTCCTCGATCCGACGCAAGCGCGCGGCGAGGCGCAGGTCGAGGGCCTCGAGCACCGTAGCCGTGCCCGCGGCCGTGAGCTTGTCGCCGTGGATGTTGGTCGGCAGCAGCACCCGCAGGTGGAAGGCTGGGTTTGCGGGCTCGGTCAGCCAGTGCAGCACCGCGCCGTTGTCGAGCAACGTGACCGTGGGTGGCTGCCAAGGTGGCGCGAGCACGTGGTTGGGATCGATCGAGCCCGGGCCCTCGTTCTCGTCGAACACGACGGGCGCGAGGGTCTCGTCGTTGCAGCGACAGCCGCTCACGAACGAGGGCGCCACGCAAGCGAGCAGCAGCAGCGCGCGCGAGAGCATGCGGTCTGCTGAACCGGTCATCCTTCGCTGGCTCCTTCGCTCGTGGTCGCGGGGGTCGTCGCGGGGGTCGTCGCGGGGTGCAAGAGCGGCGGTGCTTGCTGCTCGGGATCGATCGGCAGCACGGCCGCGCGGGTGTCGAGCAGGCGCGGGATCGCGGCCTCGAGCGCTCGCGCGGCGAGCTTGGCTTCTTCCTTGGCGCGGGGGTCGTCGATCGCGGGAGCCCCCGCCGCGCCCGGGCTCGCAGCCGGCGCAGCAGGAGCCGCGCTCGCGACCTCATCGCGCAGCGGCACACCCAGCAGCTCGGCACGCGCACGCAGGAGCTCGGCGTTGGGCTGGTTCGCGTCGCTTCGCTCGCTCGCCGAGGCGAGGTAGCTGGCCAGCTCGAGCGGCGAGCGCAGGTCGAAGCTCAGATCATCGGCGATCCGCACCCGCTGCTGCTCGATCAACCCAGCCAGCTCGGGCTCTTGCTCGGCCGCGGCGATCCGATCGAGCCGAGCAGCGATCAACGGCTCGGGTCCCTTCGCGGGATCGAAGCCGATCGCCCGGACCAACAGGAGCGGCCGTCGGGGATCATCCGCGTACGAGCAGCGCAGCTTCGCCTTGGCCGGCTCGCCCGGACCCGCGCTCTGCCGGTTGAGCGTCCCGCACAGCACCTGCGCCCACGCGCGCGCCTGAGGAGTGCCGGGCACCGCCCACAGCAAGCTGTCGCCCTTTTGCTTGGCCAGCGCGGCTGGCTGCGGACCTGCGGGCGCGGCTGCGTTGGGCCCGCCCGGCTGCACCGAAGGAAGCGCCTTGCGGGGGCGCGCAGGCAGATCGGCGAACAGCGGCTCGACCTTGGCCAGCAGCGCCTGCGGATCCTCGGGCCCGACCACCACCAGCGTCGCCGCTCGGTAGTCGAAGAGCTTGGCCAGCTGAGCTTCGACCGATTGATCGAGCATGTCGCCGAGCGCCTTGTCGACGCGCCGACCATCATGGGCGAGCGCGGGGTCCTGCCAGGCAGCGGCGATCAGCTCGCGCGGGACCAGCAGCTTCTCGGGGTCGTCACCGCGCGCGTGGCTGAGCGACTTGAGCCACAGCGTCCGGTTGACGTTGGGCGCTCGCAAGCGCAGCGCCTCGACCCGCAGCTGCGCGTCGAGCTGCGAGACCGGGACCAACGACTCGAAGCGGACCTGCGCCGGGCCGACAGCCATCGCCGCGAGGCCGCCGAAGTCGTGAGCAGTGGCGATCGCTTCGCCAGGTCCGAGCTCGCGGTTGCCCTGCTGGAGGTGGTAGGCGAGCGCGTGCACGAGGCCCGGCAGCTTGTCGGGATCGTCGCGGGTCCCAACCTCGACCGCGAGCACGACCGCGGCGACGGGCAGGCTCGCGTCGCGGGCCGCGATCACCCGGACGCCGCAAGGCAGCACGCGATCGACCACGCGATCGTCGACCACGTCCGACTCATCCGCCGCTTGCTCGCTGGTCGGGTCCTCGACCGGAGCCGCGCCGCCTGCATCCGGCGGGGGCGCGAGCGCGGGGGCAGGCTCGGCAGCTGGTGGCGCAGCCGAGCCCGCCGGCCCAAGCAGCAGCACGCTCGCGGTCAGCAAGGTCCGCAACATCGATCAGCCGTGTCCGAAGATCCGTCGCCCAGGGAACTCGGCCTCGCGACCGAGCAGCTCCTCCAGCCGCAGCAGCTGGTTGTACTTCTCGACCCGATCCGAGCGCGATGCCGAGCCAGTCTTGATCTGTCCGGCCTCGGTCGCGACCGCGCGGCCGGCGATGAAGGTGTCGCCGGTCTCACCGCTGCTGTGCGAGACCACGCAGGCGTTGCCGGCCCGATGCGC